>VXNX01000008.1 GCA_009840385.1 Candidatus Dadabacteria bacterium | reverse complement strand
CGACGGATGTGACAGGGGCGGTGGTATTGCCTGAGGGAGTGGAGATGGTAATGCCAGGGGATAATGTGAGCATGGACGTAGAGCTGATAGCGCCGGTGGCGATGGAAGAGCAGCTTCGGTTTGCGATAAGAGAAGGTGGAAGAACAGTGGGGGCAGGGGTAGTAACTAAGATTATTGAGTGATGGGTAAGGCTTCGAAAATAAGAATAAAGCTTAAGTCTTTTGACTACAGGCTTCTTGATAATTCCACGGAGGAAATTGTCGATACCGCCAAGAGAACCGGTGCGAGAATAGCCGGTCCGGTGCCGCTTCCAACCAGTATAAACAGGTACTGCGTGCTGCGTGGTCCCCACGTGAACAAGAACTCAAGAGAGCATTTCGAAATAAGAACGCACAAAAGGCTTGTGGATATACTTGAACCTACACAGCAGACAATAGACGAACTGATGAAACTAAACCTTGCTTCGGGTGTGGAAGTGGAGATAAAACTTACGGGCTCGTAAAAAAATGATTCAGGGACTTATAGGAAAAAAAAGGGGAATGACCGAGTTTTTCAACGACGACATGGTGAAGGTCATCACTACCGTTGTTGAAGCGGGTCCATGCCTGGTGGTTTCGAAGAAAACCAAGGATACAGACGGCTACGACGCCGTTCAGCTCGGTTTTGAAGAGGTAAAGCCCCAGAGAGTTACGCGTCCCATGAAGGGACATTTCGCAAAAGCCGGAGTGAGTCCCACAGCAAAGCTCAAAGAGTTCTCCGCCACGGTTGATGATTACGACATAGGGGATGTGGTAAAAGTTGATGTTTTTAAGGTAGGAGATGTCCTTGATGTCACCGCTAAGAGCAAAGGCAAGGGGTTTGCCGGAACCATAAAACGCCATAATTTCTCAAGACAGCCTATGTCCCACGGTGGCATGGCTCACAGAAGACCCGGTTCCATAGGGCAGGCTTCGTATCCGGCCAAGGTATGGAAAGGCATTAAGATGCCGGGGCGCATGGGCGGAAAGAATGTAACGGTTCAGGGTGTAAAGGTTGTTGATATAGATGTTGAGAAAAATCTTCTTTTTGTAAAGGGATCAGTTCCGGGCCCGGTGGGAGGAACTGTCTTTCTCCGGCACACGTCAAAGGGGGCGAAAGATGCTTCAAGTTGACGTCTACGACATCGCCAGGAAAAAAGTGGGGACGATGGAGCTTAGCTCCGAGATCTTTGAAGCTCCGGTGAAAAAACACCTGCTTCATGAAGTTGTCAACTGGCAGCTTGCCAAAAGAAGGGCTGGAACTGCGTCCACCAAAACAAGAGGCGAAGTCCGCGGTGGCGGGGCAAAGCCTTGGAAACAGAAACACACGGGTCGCGCGAGGGCGGGGTCCAGACGTTCCCCGATCTGGCGCAAAGGTGGCGTGGTTTTCGGACCGAAGCCGAAAGACTGGTCTTACCCGATTCCGAAGAAAGTCAGGAGGGGGGCGCTTGTCTCAGCTCTTTCAAGCCGCTTCAGTGAGGGGGCTATAGTCGTGCTTGACAGTTTTGAGCTTCCGGAAATAAAAACCAGACAGGTAGCGAAATTCATGAAGGATTTTGAATTTTCCCAAGCCCTTGTGGTTGTCGGTTCGGATAATGAAAATCTTCACAAATCTGCCAGGAACATCCCTGACGTAAAGGTGCTGAGAGATGAAGGACTTAATGTATACGACCTGCTTAAACACAAAAATATAGTCATGGTGCGGGATTCTGTTGAAAGAATTCAGGAGAGACTCTCATGAAAGATCCACGATCAATCATAAAGCTTCCTATAATTACTGAGAAAAGCACCGAAGCCAGAGAGGATGGCTGGTATGTTTTCTCCGTTGACAGAAGATGCAACAAAAAGGAGATACAGGACTCAGTCGAGAAGATCTTCGGTGTCAAAGTGGACAAGGTGAGAACGCTTGTGCTTCCTGGGAAAAGGGTGAAGAGATTCGGCAGGGTTGTAGGAAAGAGATCTGCGGTTAAAAAGGCTTACGTGAAGCTCAGGGAAGGAGAAATCAACTTGTTTGAGGGAGTTTGATCATGGGAGTAAAGAAATATAACCCCACATCTCCGGGAAGAAGGTTCATGTCCGGGTTTGATTTTGAGGAAGTAACCTCCAAAAAGCCCCACAAGTCCCTTACCGTTTCGCTTAAGAAAAACTCCGGCCGCAACTCAAACGGAAGAATTACAAGCTTCAGAAAAGGTGGCGGTCACAAAAAACGCTACAGGATAATAGATTTCAAAAGGGACAAGCACGGAGTCCCAGCCAGAGTCATCTCGATTGAGTATGACCCGTACCGTTCAGCCAGAATAGCGCTTCTTGCCTATGCTGACGGTGAGAAAAGATATATTATAGCTCCTGCTGGTCTTAAAGTGGGTGATGAATTGAACTCCGGACCCGGGGTGGAAGTTTCGGCCGGAAACGCTCTTCCCATAGAGAATATTCCTGTGGGTACGGTTATTCACAACATAGAAATGAGACCTGGAGGCGGGGGGAAGTTGGTTCGTTCCGCCGGTTCGGCAGCGCAGATTGTCGCAAAAGACGGTAACTATGCCCAGATAAAGCTTGCCTCCGGAGAGATAAGACTTATTCACCTGCGGTGCATGGCTACCGTGGGAAGAATCGGCAACACCGAAAACGAACTCATAGTCTGGGGCAAGGCCGGGAGGTCACGCCACAAGGGCATGAGGCCCACGGTTCGCGGGGTGGCAATGAATCCGGTCGATCATCCCCATGGGGGAGGAGAAGGCAAGGCGACCAAGGGAAATCCCCATCCGGTTTCACCTTGGGGATGGATTACGATAGGGAAAAAGACAAGAAACAACAAGAGAATGGACAAGTACATAGTTAAGCCGAGAAGAATTGGCTACGGAATGGATTAATCGCGGGAGCTTCAGATGGCAAGATCGAGCAAAAAGGGACTGTACGTACACGAAAAACTTATGAAGAAAGTTGAGCAGGCGCAGAGTTCCGGAAGCCAGAAAATCATCAGGACCTGGTCAAGAGCCTCAATGATAATACCGGAGATGATAGGAATGACTTTCGCGGTTCACAACGGAACGAGATTTATCCCCGTGTTTGTGTCTGAACAGATGGTCGGACATAAACTGGGCGAGTTCTCTCCCACGAGAACTTACCACGGTCATGCGGGTGACAGAAAAGCTAGGAAAAGATAATAATAACAGAGAATAACAGATGGTTTCTAAAGCAGTACATAAATATGCTAGGGTGTCGCCGAAAAAGGCTAGGGTGGTTCTTGACCTCATAAGGGGCAAGGGCGTTGAAGAGGCTTCCTCGATTCTGCTCTCCGCCCGCAAGAGGGTCTCGCCGCTGATCTCGAAGGTGCTGAAGTCGGCGGTAGCCAACGCCTCCGAGAAAGGATACAGCGACATTGACTCCCTTTACGTAAAGGAAGTCTACGCGACGCAGGGCCCGACGCTCAAACGTTTTCGGGCCAGGGCGATGGGAAGGGCTTTTGCCCGTAAGAGCAAGATGAGTCATATAACGATAGTACTTGAACAGAGGGGATTCTGAATTGGGCCAGAAAATTAATCCTATAGGACTTCGCATTGGAATAACCAGGTCGTGGGATTCCAAGTGGTTTGCCGAGAAGCAGGTGTACAGGTCTTTACTCAAAGAGGATATAGAAATCCGCAACTACATAAAAAAGACCTTTTATCAGGCCGCTATCTCGAACATTGAGATTGAAAGGGCTGCGGCGGACAAGGTCAGAATTCTTGTGTACGCGGCAAGGCCCGGGATCATCATAGGAAGAAAGGGTCAGGAAATAGAGCAACTGAAGAAAAAACTTCAGGGGATGACCGGAAAAGGCATATTTCTCGATATAAGGGAAGTAAAAAGACCCGAAACCGACGCGCAGCTAGTTGCGGAGAACCTTGCTCTTCAGCTTGAAAGAAGGGTTGCGTACAGAAGAGCCATGAAAAGAGTGCTTTCTTCCTCCATCAGAGCCGGAGTTTTGGGAATAAAAGTCATGGTCTCCGGCCGTCTGGGCGGAGCCGAGATAGCGAGAAGGGAATGGTATAGGGAAGGAAGAGTGCCTTTGGGAACGCTCCGAGCGGACCTTGACTACGGGGTTGCCGAATCGTCGACTACCTACGGAGTGATAGGTGTGAAGGTCTGGATATTCAAGGGCGAGATAATACAGAAAAAGACAAAAGAACGGGCAAGTGAGGCCCATGAGGGTGTAGATACCGATGCTTCAGCCTAAAAAGATGAAGTACAGAAAGCAGTTCAAGGGAAGAAACAGGGGAGCTGCGACTCGGGGGACGAAGTTCGCTTTCGGGGATCTCGCGCTTCAGACCGTGGAAAACGGGACGATTACATCAAGACAGATAGAGGCCGCCCGTATTGCTATCACTAGGCATGTAAAAAGAGGGGCAAATCTCTGGATAAGGATATTCCCCTATAAACCCATTACCAAAAAACCCGCCGAGACCAGGATGGGAAAGGGTAAAGGGGATGTTGACAGCTACGTAGCTCCGGTAAAAAGAGGACAATTCCTTTACGAGATATCCGGAGTAAGTGAAGAACTTGCGCGCTCGGCCTTAAGACTTGCTTCCTACAAGCTTCCTCTTAAAACCAGGATAGTAACCAGAAGCGAGGAGGAGCTTGTCTGATGGCGACAAATACCGAAGAACTAAGAAACCTCACGCCCGAGGAACTGAGCAAACGCCACCGTGATGCGGCAGAAGAGCTTTTCAACGTCAGGATACAGGTCGCTACCGGACAGAACTCAAATAACGCAAGAATAAAACAACTGAGAAGAGAAATTGCAAGAATACTTACCATAAAGAAGCAGCGGGATATCGTCTCAGGGAGTTGATTATATGGAAAGAGGAAAGTTAAAGACGAGAACGGGGGTTGTGGTGGGAAACAAAATGGACAAGACCGCGATTGTGGAAGTGCAGCGGACCAAGAGTCACGGCCGATACAAAAAGCAGATAAGAGTGAGCAGGAAATTTAAGGTCCATGACGAACGCAACGAGTGCAACATCGGGGACAAGGTTGTAATAATAGAGTCAAGACCCCACAGCAAGACCAAAAGGTGGAGGCTGGGCAAGGTGGTCAGCCAAGGCGCAGGCGCATAAGGCGGGTTTTTTGACTCCACGGACGACGGGAGAGAAGAAATGATTCAGTCAAGCACATATCTGGATTCGGCGGATAACACCGGAGCCAAAAGACTTTTCTGCATAAAGGTCCTTGGAGGTTCCGGGAGAAAATACGCGCGGCTTGGAGATGTGGTTGTGGTTTCGGTCAAGCAGGCCATTCCGAAGTCCAAGGTGGACAAAGGTTCTGTTCACAAGGCGGTAATAGTCAGGGTGAGAAAGGAGCAGAGAAGGCCCGATGGTACCTATGTGCGCTTTGATAATAACGCCGCCGTTATTATAGACAAGGAGAACGAGCCGATAGGCACGAGGGTTTTCGGGCCGATCGCGCGTGAACTGAGGTTCAAGGGTTTCATGAAAATTATCTCGCTTGCCCCGGAGGTTGTATGAACATGTCTGCTGGGAAAAGAAAGTTTCACATAAAGGCCGGGGATACGGTCTATGTGGTTGCGGGCAAGGAGAAGGGGAAAACCGGTAAGGTGCTGAGAATTGACAGGGATGCAGAAAAGGCCTTTGTGGAAAAGCTCAACATCATAAAGAGGCACAGCCGACCGACCCAGAAGAACCCAGGTGGTGGAATTATCGAGAAAGAGGCAGGAATCCACGTCTCAAACCTGATGCTCTACGATTCTGAGAGCGGAAAGCCCGCAAAGGTCGGTTACAGGATTGGAGAGGATGGCGGAAAAGTAAGATACAACAGGAAAACTGGAAAGGAAATCTGAGAAGATGATTCCGAGAATAAAAGATCTGTATATGCGCGAGGCCGTGCCCGCACTGGTTGAGAAGTTCTCCTACGGAAACACCATGCAGGTTCCCAGGCTTGAGAAGATTGTTGTGAACATGGGGCTTGGGAGGCTTAGTGAAGCGGGCAGGCAGACAAAGGTAATAGATGAAGCTGTCTCGGAACTGGCGGACATAACGGGACAAAGGCCGGTGATTACCAAGGCGCGCAAGTCCGTTGCGGGTTTTAAGCTCAGGGAAGGTCAGCCGATAGGCTGCATGGTCACGCTTCGGGGGGAGAGGATGTATGAGTTTTTCGACCGTCTGGTGAATCTGGCTCTTCCAAGGGTAAGAGATTTTAAGGGCCTTTCACCCCGGGCTTTTGACGGTTCGGGCAATTATACTCTGGGAATAAGAGAGCATCTGGTTTTTCCTGAAATAGATTACAGCAAGGTTCAGTACAACAAGGGTATGAACGTGAGTCTGATTACGACTTCAAAAACGGACGCTGAGGCTATGGAGCTTCTCGCTTGTCTCGGGGTGCCGTTTTCGAAGAATTAAGAGAGAGGGATTATGACAAGAAAAGCGTTACTTGAGAAATCGAAGAGAAAGCCAAAATTTCGCGTGCGCGCGGTTAACCGTTGCGCGCTTTGCGGAAGACCTAGAGGTTTCATGAGGAAATTCGGCATTTGCAGGATTTGCTTCAGGTCTCTTGCCAGTAAGGGACATCTTCCGGGCGTTAGAAAGGCGAGTTTCTAAGATAGATGTTGGAGAAAAAATGACGGATCCGATTGCAGATATGTTAACCAGGATAAGGAATGCCTTTATGGTCGGTCACGATCAGGTCGAGATTCCCGGTTCTGTTATAAAAGGCGAGATTGCCAGGGTTCTTACTGAGGAAGGCTACGTGGAGAGTTATGAAATCACCGAAGAAGGGGTAAAGAAGACCATAACTGTCAAGCTGAAATACGGTCCTGACGGCAAGGCGGCCGTAGAGGAGATAAAAAGGATAAGCAAGCCATCGAGAAGGGTTTACGTAGGCAAGGATGATATTCCGAGGGTCCGGGGAGGAATGGGAATTTCAATACTTTCCACTTCAAGCGGAATAATGACCGGGGTTGCTGCGAGGAGCCAGAACATAGGCGGGGAGATCCTCTGCACGGTGATCTGAGGACAAACGGATGTCAAGAATAGGAATAAAACCGGTGGTTGTTCCCGATGGAGTGACGGCGACGTCCAGAAGGGGGTCTGTTGAGATCAAGGGACCTAAAGGAAGCCTTAAGGTCTCTGTGCCTGAGGGCATAAAAGCCACGCTTCAGGACGGAGCAATAGTTGTTTCCAGGCAGAGCGATGAGAAAAGAATAAAGTCTTTTCACGGTCTTACGCGAAGCCTCATTAACAATTCCGTGATAGGGGTGAGCGAAGGATTTAAAAAGGTGCTTCGCATAACCGGTACGGGTTACAAGGCGGATCTTGTGGGCAAAACGGGGCTTAGGCTCTCGCTTGGCTATTCCCACCCGGTTGATTTCCCCCTTCCCCAAGGTGTGGAGGCTACTGTGGAGGAACGGGGCACACTGCTTTCGATTTACGGAATAGACAAGCAGGTTGTGGGAGAGACCGCGGCTCGCATAAGGAAAATAAGGCCGCCTGATTCCTATAAAGGTAAAGGCGTTCGTTACGAGGGCGAGAAACTAAGACTTAAACCCGGAAAAGCTGGAGCGGCTAAGTAATGATAAAGAAAAAGAGCAGAAATCTGGCGCGCAAAAGAAGACATCTTACCGTTAGGAAGAAGATAAGCGGTACCGTGGAGGTGCCGAGAGTTTCTGTTTTCCGTTCGGCAAAGCATATATATGCCCAGCTGATAGACGATACTGCGGAAACCACCCTTCTTCAGGCATCGACAATGTTTTCTGAAACCAAGAAGAGGCTTTCCGGGGAAAATATGAAGAAAACCGATGTGGCCAAAGAGGTTGGAAAGCATCTCGGAGAGATGGCCGTTGAGAAAGGTATAAAGAAGGTGCGTTTTGACAGAGGGGGCTACGCTTACCACGGAAGGGTGAAGTCGCTTGCCGACGGAATCCGCGAGGCGGGAGTGGAGTTCTAGGAGAAAAACTTAAGGAGGCTTTGGTTTTGGCAGAGGAGAAAATAAATCCGGCGGAACTTGAATTACAGGAGAAAGTGGTTCACATAAGGAGGGTCGCGAAGGTGACCAAGGGTGGGAAGAGGTTCCACTTCACCGTTCTTGCCGTGGTCGGAAACTCCGATGGAATAGTGGGTGCGGGTCTC
Organism: Candidatus Dadabacteria bacterium; assembly: GCA_009840385.1. NCBI lineage: Bacteria > Pseudomonadati > Thermodesulfobacteriota > Candidatus Dadabacteria > Candidatus Dadabacteria bacterium. The sequence goes on along the minus strand of VXNX01000008.1, from coordinate 29,645 downwards.
GGCAAATCAAACGAGGTTCCCGACGCTGTCAGAAAAGCAGTTGAGAAAGCCAAGAAAAGTCTTATAAGGGTGCCGAGGAACGGCACCACCATACCCCATGGAGTCCGCACGCAATACGTATCAAGCAAGATTATGCTTCTGCCTGCTGCCCCTGGTACCGGTGTTATAGCCGGTGGCGCGGTGCGGGCGGTGGTTGAGCTTGCCGGAATACATGATGTTCTCTCCAAGGTTGTCGGATCAAGGAATCCGCTTAATGTTGTTATGGCGGTTATAAAGGGATTCTCGGAACTGCAGGTTCCCGAAGAAATTGCGAAGACGAGGAACAAAGAGATAAAGGACCTCGATCTTCCTAATTACTACGGCGCGGAGCGGTAAAACACGCGCTTAACAGCGGAGCGGAAAAGGAAATGTTAAACGAACTTTCACCGATCAAGGGAGCGAAAGCGAAAAGAAAAAGGGTAGGGAGAGGTGCGGGTTCCCAAGGAAAAACCAGCGGAAGGGGGCATAAGGGCCAGGGATCCCGTTCGGGGAAAGGGGTATCCCGGTGGTTTGAAGGTGGCCAGACCCCGCTTAAAATGAGAAGCCCGAAAAGAGGCTTCACCAACATATTCAAAAAACAGTACGACATAGTTAACCTAAAGGATCTGGAGCGCTTTTCCGACGCTGGGTCGGTGACAATCCAGGCACTTGTAGATGCGGGAATAGTAAGCGGCAAAAAGCCCGTGAAGCTGCTAGGCACTGGAGAGATTGCCTCGGCGCTTTCCATAACGGTTAACGCCTGTAGTGATGCGGCCGCGCGCAAGGTGAATGACGCGGGAGGCAAAGTGGAGATAGTATGAGCAGTAACGTCGCGTCACTTCCCAGAATTCCCGAGCTTAACAGGAAGCTTCTTTTTACCGCCGCGATGCTCGTTGTTTACAGGGCGGGGGTTTTCGTTCCGATCCCCGGAATCGACCCGGACCAGATTGCTAAGATGTTCGAGCAGACCCGCGGCACGATCTTCGACATACTTAATATGTTCTCCGGAGGCGCTCTTGAGCAGGCATCGATTTTCGCCTTGGGAGTGATGCCTTACATTACTGCGTCAATCATCATGTCGCTTCTGGTAAAGGCCTTTCCTTCTCTTGAAGCCATGCAGAAAGAGGGCGATGCCGGAAGGAGAAGAATAAATCAGTACACAAGATACGGCACCGTTCTTATATGCCTCGTTCAGGGTTTTATGCTGGCCGTAACCCTTGAGCGTGGCGGAGTAGGTGCGGCGACCGTCGCAAGCGCCGTTACGGATCCTGGGCTGATGTTCAAGATCACAGCTGTTCTTACCCTTACCGCGGGTGGACTCTTCGTTATGTGGCTTGGGGAGCAGATAACGGAGAACGGAATCGGAAACGGAATGTCTCTTCTTATTGCCGCATCGATAATTGCCAGTATTCCGGGGGCGTTCTGGAACCTCTCGAGGCTTGTTGGCACCGGGGACATTAGTATTCTCGGAGTTCTTCTTATTTTTGTTTTCCTTGGCTTTCTTATGGGTCTTATAGTTTATTTTGAGCGTTCCTACAGAAAAATACCGGTTCAGTATCCCAGAAGGGTTGTGGGAAGAAAGGTAATGGGAGGGCAGAGTTCCCATCTGCCGCTTAAAACTAATCCTTCGGGGGTCATCCCGCCGATTTTTGCCTCTTCGCTTCTTATCTTCCCCGCTACGATTGTTACGTTTGCTGATCTGCCGGCTCTTCGCAGTTTCTCGGACCTGGTGTTCCAGAACGTATTTGTATACAACCTGATCTTTGCCATACTCATAATATTTTTCGCTTTCTTTTACACCTCAATCATATACGACCCTGATGATCTCTCGGATAACCTGAGGAAAAACGGGGGGAACATACCGGGAATAAGACCTGGGAGGAAAACATCGGAATACATAGGCAATGTGCTCGGGAAAATTACGTTTATAGGAGCTATATACGTAGCGGCGGTCTGCGTGTTGCCGGCGTTTCTTGAGAGAGAACCTTTTAATCTGCCGTTTTACTTCGGGGGCGTGTCGCTTCTGATTGTAATAGGGGTAACGCTTGATTTCATGCAGCAGATCGAATCTTTTCTGATAACTCACAGTTACGAAGGATTTATGAAAAAGAGGGGCATGAAAGAACCGCAGAGGTACAGGTTCTGACGAAAAGGAGAATATCAAAGGAATTATGAGACTGATACTGTTTGGACCGCCGGGGGCGGGAAAGGGAACGCAGGCCGATTTCATAAAAGAGAAATACGGAGTTGCGCATATATCGACCGGGGACGTGCTGCGTGAAGCCATGAGAAATGAGACCGAGGTCGGACTTTACGCAAAATCGTTTATGGATAAGGGGGAACTCGTGCCCGACGAGGTCGTAACGGAAATAATAAGGCAGAAAATATCCGCTCTTGGCGAGGGAGGTTTTATGCTTGACGGTTTTCCGAGGACCCTGGAACAGGCGAGATCTCTTAACAATATTCTCGCCGATGCAGGAATCGGCATTGACGCGGTTATTTCCCTAGAAGTTTCCGACCAGGAGGTTGTAGAGCGAATAACCAGACGCCAGAAAATAGAGGGCAGGCGGGACGACACGGAGGATGTTATAAGGAACAGGCTGAGGGTTTACAAAGATCAGACCTCTCCTCTTAAGGATTTCTACGAGAAGGCCGGTGTTCTGCGTACGGTCGAAGGAGTGGGAGAAATATCGGATATCGCCGGGAGAATAGACGGCGTACTCGGGCAGTTGCAGCAATGATTCGCTTGAAGAACAGAGAAGAGTTAAAACGGATGAGGACCGCCGGCAGGGTAGTTTCCGAAGTGCTTATGAGACTTGAGGAAGAGGCAAGGGAAGGCGTGACTACCTGGGAGCTTAACGAGATCGCGGAAAGAATGTGTGCGGCGGGAGGCTTTAAGGCCGCTTTTAAGGGCTATGCGAATTATCCCGCGTCGGTATGCTTCGCGCTTAACGAAGAGATAGTGCACGGTATCCCCTCCAAGAAAAAGGTGCTTAGGAACGGAGACATAGTAGGAATAGATTTCGGAGTTGTACTCGACGGTTATTACGCTGACTCGGCGATAACGGTTGCGATCGGCAAAATCGGGCCCATTGCGCAGAAACTGCTTCAGGTCACCAGAAATTCCCTCTACAGGGGAATAGACATGGTGACAAGTTCAAACAGGGTTATGGACATATCAAAAGAGATACAGACCTATGTTGAGGGCGAGGGTTTTTCAATAGTCAGGGACTTTGTCGGTCACGGCATAGGCAGGGAACTCCATGAGGAACCGCAGGTCCCGAATTTTATTCCCCCGAATGGCTCGGGACGGGGAGTGAAGCTTCGTTCAGGAATGGTAATTGCCATAGAACCCATGGTAAACGAGGGGTCTGAGAGAACGAAGATACTTGAAGACGGGTGGACGGCTGTTACTTATGATGGTAAACTTTCCGCTCATTTTGAGCATACTGTGGCTCTTACGGATAACGGTCCCGAGATTCTTACCGAGAGGGTTCACTAGGAACAGGGTAGGTAATGCAGAAAGAAGAGAAAATAGAGTTTGAAGGAACTATAACGAAGGCTTTGCCCAACGCGATGTTCATGGTTGAAATAGAGAACAACCACGAAGTACTGGCCTATGTCTCTGGCAAAATGAGAACCAGGTTCATAAGGATACTTCCAGGAGACAGGGTAAAGCTTGAGATATCTCCTTACGATCTTACAAAGGGAAGAATCACCTACAGACTCAAAAAGTGAAGGCAGGGGCGGAAGCAAGGTGAAAACAAGGGCATCAGTAAAAAAGATATGTGACAAGTGCAAGATCATCAGGCGCAAAGGAGTCGTGCGGGTGATCTGTGTTAACAAAAGACACAAGCAGAGACAAGGATAGTGCGCAGGAGGATATGCCTTAATGCCTAGAATAGCAGGAGTTGACATACCGCTTAACAAAAGAGTGGAGGTAGGTCTTACGTATATCTACGGTATAGGTAGAGCAACTTCAAACGTCATACTTTCCAAAGCCGGTATAGACATAAACAAAAAGTCCGGAGACCTTGACGACCAGGAAGTAACGAAACTTCGGACGATAATTGAAGGCGAGTACACAGTTGAGGGAGACCTCAGAAGGGAGGTTCAGCTTAACATAAAGCGCCTCATAGAGATAGGATGCTACAGGGGCATAAGGCACAGGACGGGGCTTCCTGTAAGGGGACAGAAAACCAAGTCGAACGCGAGAACCAGAAAAGGCCGCAGGGGTACTGCGATAGCGAAGAAGAAAAAAGCCGGTAAATAAGAAGGGTTTTTCCAGATGAGCAAGAAATTCACCAAGAAGAAAACAAAGAAATTCGTTGAACATGGAGTGGTCAACATACAGGCTACTTTTAACAACACCATAATCACTGTCAGTGATATGAAGGGGAACGTCATAGCTTGGTCAAGCGGTGGCAACAGGGGATTTAAGGGTACGAGAAAGGGGACGCCGTTTGCAGCCCAGGTGGCGGCGGATGACGCGTCGAAAAAGGCAAAGACATTCGGGCTTAAGTCCGCGAATGTTTACGTAAGCGGTCCCGGTCCCGGAAGGGAACCGGCGATAAGGGCCGTTCAGGCCGCCGGGGTGAAAGTGACGATGATAAAGGATGTCACCCCGATTCCCCATAACGGTTGCAGACCTCCCGGAAGGAGAAGAGTGTAGACGTTACGGGAGAGGCCATGTTCACGTTTACTAGGAGGAAAAAGGTAATTGGCTAGGTATAGAGGACCATCGTGTAAGCTTTGCAGGAGAGAGGGCGAACAGCTTTTTCTTAAGGGCGCTAGGTGTTATACGTCAAAATGCGCCATCCAGAAAAGACCTAATCGCGGGCCTGGAGTTCACGGGGCTTCGATTGGCCGTTCAAAGTTCTCTGACTATGGAATAAGGCTGAGAGAGAAACAAAAAGTTAAGCGTATTTACGGGCTGACGGAAAAACAATTCAGCCGTTATTTTGCCGAGGCGGCCAGGAGAAGCGGGGTAACTGGTGCAATGCTCATACTGCTTCTTGAGAGAAGACTTGACAATGTGATCTACAGGCTAGGATTTGCAAGTTCGCGCAACGAGGCCAGACACTTGGTATGGCTCGGGCATGTTCTTGTGGACGGCAAAAGAGTCGACATTCCCTCTTTCAGCGTGAAGCAGGGAAACAAAATAGAGATCAAAGCAAAAACCAGAAGCAACTCGCATGTAAACCAGTCCCTTGAAGGCCTTGAGAGAAGGGGCTTTCCCCAGTGGCTTGAGCTTGACAGGGAAAATTACAGCGGGGTTGTAACCAAACTTCCCGAAAGAGAGGATGTGACGGTTCCCATAGATGAACAGTTGATCGTTGAGTTTTACTCAAGGGTTTAAAAAAGCTTGGCACAGACGGAGGGATGAAACTTGGAGAATTTTCAGAAAAACTGGAGAGATTTACAATACCCCAAAGCGCTTGAAAAAGACGAGCAGGTATCGACTCCTTTCTACGGCAAATTTATCTGCGAACCTCTAGAACCGGGTTACGGAATTACTCTTGGCAACGCACTTAGAAGGGTTCTCCTTTCCTCAATACAGGGTCCTGCGATTACTGCTGCCGTGATAGACGGGGTATCGCACGAGTTCTCTACCATACCGGGAGTTATGGAAGATGTTACGGAGATCATACTGAACCTGAAAAGCGTGGATCTCAAAATGCATACCTACGACCCGCAGACGGTAACTATAAGCATAGAGGGCCCGGCAGAGGTCAAGGCGTCCGATATAAATACCACCCACATGGTGGAAGTGGTTAATGGTGAGCAGCATATAGCGACTTTAGAGGATGAAGCTAAGCTTGAGATTGAACTCACTGTGAAGATGGGAAGCGGCTACGAGCCGGTATCGAGAAGAGAGACCCATAAGTCAATAGGCCTCATACATGTTGATGCGTTTTTCTCTCCCGTTAAGAAAGTTAATTACGCTGTTACCAACGCCAGGGTGGGGCAGAGAACCGATTACCAGAAACTTACCATTGAAATATGGACAAACGGTACGATTCTTCCCGAAGAGGCACTTGCATACAGTGCAAAGATTATCAAGCAACAGCTAAACGTTTTCATTGATTTTGATGAGGAACTCGTGGACAAAGTGGAAGAGGAAGAGTCCATGGGCATAAGCGGGACCGACGACAAGCTTTTTGTCCCCATAGAGGATGTGGAACTGTCGGTAAGATCTATAAACTGTCTTAAGAAAGCTGAAATAAAATACATCGGAGAAGTGGTTCAGAAGACAGAACAACAGCTTCTCGATCTTGAAAATTTCGGAAAAACCTCCCTCGAAGAGGTAAGCGCGAGGCTTAGGGAAATGGGCTTGAGCCTTGGGATGGCTATAGACACTGAAGTTTTTGAGAAGGAAAAGGAGAAGCGGAGTTCAGAGAGTGTCGAACAGTAATCGGGACCCGTATACGGTAGAGAAATGAGACACAGAAAATCGGGAAGGAAACTGGGAGTTACAACGAAGCACAGAAAGGCCATGTTCCGCAACATGGCTACCGACCTTCTGCGTAACGGCAAGATAAACACAACGGACACGAGAGCCAAAGAGATAAGAAGGGTTGTGGAGAAGCTCGTGACTCTTGGTAAAAACGGCAGCCTTCACGCAAGAAGAAAGGCCTTGGCTTATGTAAGGGATCGTGCAGTTGTGGAAAAACTTTTCTCTGAACTTGCCCAAAGGTATATGGAGCGCCCCGGCGGTTATACGAGGATAATCAAGCTCGGCTACAGAAGAGGAGATAACGCTCCTGTTTCCCTTGTTGAGCTTGTAACCGAAGAGTACAAGGCCAAAAGAAAAAGGCGAAAGGCAAAGCCCAAGGCGAAGGCCGAGAGTGCGCCAAGGAAAAGTTCGAAGAAAAAATCCGCAGAAGAACTTGGTCTGGTCGATCAAGAGGAAGCTGCCAAGAGCCAGACCGATGAACAGGACGAAGCCAAGGTTGCTGAGGCTGAGGTTGCTGAACCTGAAGTAGCCGAAGCCGAGTCCCCTGAACCGCAAGAACAGGCTGATTCTCCAGAAAAGGCAGAGGATTAGAATTCCTCCCGCTCACACTTATCAGAATTTCTCCATTTCCCCCCGCGTAATTTGAACGGGTTTTTTCCGCGTCCCTTATTATTTATAATAGACCTGATGAAAAGAGTCGGGTTTATACTTGATGCGGGGTCAATAGAAGAACTCAAGGATCTTGCGGTTGCCGCAGAAAAAGCGAATTTTCACTCCGTCTGGGCCACGGAACTTTACAGGACCTCTTTTCAGCAGCTTTCGGTTGTTGCTTCTGCTACCTCTAAAATAAAACTTGGTACCGCCGTTGCCCTTGCCTTTGTTAGAAGCCCGCTCATTACTTCCATTACTTCTCTTGATCTTGACGAAATAAGTTCGGGGAGGTTTATACTGGGTCTCGGTACGGGAGCAAAAAGAACAAACGAGAATTTTCACGGTGTTTTCTATGGAGACAGGCCGGTTGCGAGAATAAGGGAATGCGTGGGTTTAGTAAGGGAAATTATTTCTGAGGCCCATACCGGCAAGGAAATTGTTTTTGAAGGGCAGTTTTACCATATAAACACAAGGGGCTACAAGAGAGCTTTTAAACCCGTAAGAAGAAAGATACCGATATTCGTGGCCGGCATAGGGAGCAACATGGTTGGCGCTGCGGCCGAAATCGCGGATGGTTATATGGGGCATGTTGTCTGTTCACTTGAGTACATAAAAAAAATAGTTTCACCTTCGCTCGAAGAGAAGCTGGAGAGGCAGAGAAAAAACGGGGATTTTATGAAGTGCTCGATAATTACCTGCGCCGTTTCGGATGACTGGGAGAAGGCCAGGGAAGCCGCCCGGGCGACTGTAGCTTTTTATGCCACGGTAAAGGCTTACGATCCTCCTTTCAGGCTTCACGGTTTTACGGAAGAGGTGAAAGGGATAAGGGACGCTTTTCGCAGAAAAGACGTCCGCGCGATGATAGAGGGTGTCAGTGATGAAATGGTTGAGGCGTTTGCCGTTGTCGGAGATGCGAAACATTGCAGGGAGAAGGTTGAAAAATACAGAGAATATATTGACCTCCCTGTGTTGAGCGCCCCGCATTATTTTCTCGATTTCAGGGAGGTAAGGGAGTACCAGGAGCGACTGATCGAGGCTTTTGCCTCGTGACCCGGTCTTTTCAGCTAGGAATATGAAAATACTTATCTCAGGATCTAGTGGAACCGTGGGAACTCATCTTCTCAGAGTTCTTTCCTCGGATTCATCTGATATATGGCGTCTTGTAAGGTCGCGCACGGAAGGAGAGAATCTAATTTTCTGGGATCCAGAGGGGGGCCATGTCGATGATCCATCTTTGCTTGAGGGTTTTGATGCCGTTGTTCATCTCTCGGGAGAGAATATAGTGTGCAGATGGACCGAAAAGAAAAAGAACTCGATACGGCGGAGCAGGGTACTCAGTACCCGCTATTTGGTGAGTCTTTTCTCCGGACTTCAAGATCCCCCCAAAAGCTTTATCTGTGCATCGGCGGTCGGATATTATGGAGACAGGGGAGAAGAAAGACTCACTGAGCGCTCCAAGGTCGGCTCGGGTTTTCTTCCCGATACTTGCCTGGAGTGGGAAAATGAGGCCAACAGGGCCTCTGATCTTGGCGTAAGGGTCATAAATCTGCGTATGGGTGTTGTCCTAAGTCCCGAAGGCGGCATGTTGAGTTCCTTGTTGCTTCCCTTTAAGATGGGCCTTGGAGGAGTTATCGGAAGCGGGGACCAATACCTAAGCTGGATATCGATAGAAGATCTTTCACGGATAATTGTTTATCTGTTGGGACGTGAGGAGGTAAGAGGACCCGTCAACGCGGTATCCCCGAATCCGGTGACTAACAGGGAATTTACCACTGCGCTTGCAACGGTTCTGCGAAGGCCTGCATTGCTTACAATTCCCGCGTTTGCCGTACGGCTTTTCTTCGGAGAGATGGGTCGCAGCACGATGCTTGCCGGCAGTATGGTTTTCCCTGAGAAACTTCTTTCCTCCGGTTACGAGTTCTTACACAAAGATCTGAGACCAACGCTTGAGGATGTTGTTTTGAGATAAAATGTCGAAGAAAGATAAGTTCCATTCACGCCAGTACCTGAAACTGAAGCTTGAGAGAAAAGATCTTGATGAAGATCCGTTTGTCCAGTTTCACTTCTGGTACGGTGAGGTTCTCAAAGCGGAAATCGATTTTCCAAACGCTTTTATTCTTTCTACGGTGGGAGCCAACGGCATTCCGTCCTCAAGAGTGGTGCTCCTCAAGGGTTATGACGAAAGAGGTTTTTCCTTCTATTCAAATTCCCTTAGTCGCAAGGGAAGAGATGTAGCCGAGAACCCGGTCGCTTCGCTTTGCTTCTGGTGGCCTGAATTTGAAAGGCAGGTAAAAGTGGACGGCGAGGTTTCCATTCTGCCCGAACGGGAAGCCGATGAGTACTTTGCGTCAAGGCCTCGTCAAAGTCGCATAGGAGCATGTGTTTCAAGACAGAGCGAAGTCCTTGCAAGCAGGCGGTTGCTTGAAGATCAATACGCCCAGTTTCGCTCTGAGTGGAAAGGGAAAAGTATAGTGCGACCCGACTTCTGGAAAGGATACGTGGTGAACCCTCTTCGCTTTGAGTTCTGGCAGGGAAGGAAAAACAGGCTTCACGACCGTTTCAGGTACCTTCCTTCCCCTGACGGCGGCTGGGTCATAGACAGGCTTTATCCATAATCTTTGCAAAGAGAAGCAGCCCGGTTATCTGGTTGCGCTGTAAAGCGCTACTACTCCCATAGTGAGTTCTGAGTATCGGCAATCACGAAACCCCGCGTTTTCAAGATGTTGTATGAATTCTCTTCTCTGAGGAAACGAGGCGGCGGATTCAGCCAGATACCTATATTCTTTACCCCTGCCGTAGATGCTTCCGACAAGAGGCATCAGAACTCTGAAATAAAACATGTAAAGCGGTTTGAAAACAGGATTTCTTGGAATTGCGAATTCAAGGATGAGTAGTTTTCCGCTTTCCCTTAGAACCCTTCTTATTTCCTTCAGGGAAAGTTCGTAATCGACAGTGTTTCTTATACCGAATGCTATTGTGGCCGAGTCAAACTGCTTTTCCGCAAAGGGGAGGTTTTCAGCCGCAGCTGATACAAGCGCTATTTTCTCTCCTAAATCAAGATCCTCGATTTTCTTTTTCGCTATCCGAAGCATGTTCATGCTGGGATCAATTCCAACCGTTTTGGTGGCAGGGTGTTTTTTTGCCACTTCAATCGCAACTTCTGCCGTCCCGGTTGCTATGTCCAGATTGTACTCGGCTCCACGCAGTTGTTCCGCCAGCTTTTTTCTCCAGAGTTTGTGGATTCCGAGGCTGAACAGGGTATTCAGCCAGTCATAGTGGCGTGCCACTTCATCAAAGATTTTCTTCGTCTCAGGCATCAGACGGATTTCAGAATCTTTTCTATATGAGAGGTTCTGTTAAGAACATAGAAATGAATTCCCGGTACTCCTTCAGCGATAAGTTCCCTTACTTGGTCTCTGCACTGGGCGATCCCTATTTCCACTGCTTTGCGGTTATCGTCTCCTGCGTTCTCAAGCTTCTTTTTCAGTGGCGCTGGTATATCAGTTCCGCAAAGGGACGATATTCTTATCACTTGTCTTGATGAAAGTACGGGCATAAGACCCGGGATAACGGGAATATCTATTCCCGCTGCTCTCACCCTGCCAAGGAAGTCAAAATAGTAACTGTTATCAAAGAAAAGCTGCGTGATTATGATGTCGGCTCCCGCGTTCACCTTTTTTTTAAGATTGGCTATATCCTCCTCGAAGCTCGGGGATTCGATATGTTTTTCCGGGTAGCCGGCAACGGCTATGGAAAAGCGTTGCGGCTTTCCTTTTTCATACTTTCTTATGTGTTCAACGAGTTGGTTTGCGTGTTGAAAAGCTCCGCGGGACAGCAGGTTTTCACCGTCTTTCTCAGGAATATCTCCCCTGAGTGCCACTATGTTACTTATCTTCTCCCGCTCTATTCCTTCAAGCATCAGATCTATTTCTTTCTCGGAAGATCCTATGCAGGTCAGGTGGCAGGCGCTCTCCGTCCCGATAACGTTTTTTACGTAGGAGGCGACCTCGAGGGTTCTTTTCCGCCCCTTTCCCATGGCACCGTGGGTTACCGTTATAATGCTGGGTGAGAATTCAGCAAGCCTTGCAAGAGTGTCCTTGAGCTTTTCAAATTCAGGATCGTCTTTTGGAGGAAAGACCTCAAAGGATATGAAAGGAGCATCTTTTTTTTTGTTCTTGTATTCAGAAAAATTCACGGTTTTCCCCCGAGAGTTACGCCTTACGGGCCGGATTTCCCTCAATTCTTAAGAGGTTCTCAAAGCCCGGGCCTGCTGCGATCAGAAATGAAGTCCGTTCTACGTTCTACTTCATCCGGCAAGTGTGCACACCTCTATATTTTTTGCAGAACCAGCCATCATTACGATAGAAACAATGGAGAGCAAGGCTGCGAGGAAGGTTGCTCCGATCAGCAGGAAGACCATCATTTCTCTTTTTTTCTTGTAGCGTTCGACCTCTTTAGCTGTCCTCTCGTATACGGCGTTAAAAAACTGTTCAAGCGGATGCATAATGCGTTCTTCGGCCTTGTGATACGCATCGCCGCAAAGCAGTCTTCATGCGAGTTCAGGATAATGTATCTCCCAAATATACCTTGCACCATATCACGCTTCAAGCCGGCGCCACGGTGGGAAGAAATTAGCGATCTTTTTGTCAATTCCCAAATATTTTTCGAAGACGAATGCTTCTGTAATCGAATATGAAATCCAGTTTTCTGCTTACAAAAAACAGATTCGCCAACCTTCCGATCGGGCCGAACGGCAGGGAGTAGTGAACGAGATCCCGGACCTCTGTTTTGTCTCCGGCTTCAGTGAAAAAATGCTTGTGGTGCCAGAACTTGTAGGGTCCGAATCGCTGCTCGTCAACAAAATAGCTTGGTGAGTCCACCTGGGTTATCTCTGTTGCCCAAGCGCTTCTGAAAAAGGGTATGGGCGTTACGGTGTAGGTAATTATCATGCCGGGATATATTTCCCTGTCCGTCTCAGATGTTATGCGCAGGTGTAGCTCAGGGGGAGTGATTCTAGGAAGATTGTTCGGGTCGGAGAAAAAATCCCAGGCCGTTTCAAGAGAAACCGGCAGAAACTCTGTTCTCTCAAGCGTCCATATCTTCATTTCTTTTCAGTCTGTTCCAGCGGCGGACTGGGAAGTCCGATAAATTTCCACAGTACCAAGAACAGGAGACCGAATATCAAGGGCAGGGACTCGTGGGTCTGGTAAAGTATGCCGGAGGACATTCCACCCACGCAGGCTCCCATGAAATTCGCCAGATTGAAAAAACCGGAGAGAAAGCCCCTGTTCTCCGAGGAAACTCTCTGCGTAACAAACGCGGGGAGTATGGACTGAAATATGGTGTACCCGAAAAAGAACACTCCTCCAGCGACGTAGAGAGTGATGCTGTCGGATTCCCGAAGCAGATAGATTAAAAAAGCGGCCACTAGAAAGAAAAGCCCGAACTGAGTTGCCTGTCTGAGAGTTTTTCTTGTCTCGGAGAACCTGATGTAGAGATTAACCAGAAGTGCACTCGGGGCGAGTATTACCAGGTAGACGAACCACAGGTCTTCAGGTCCGGTACCGTGATTTTTCCAGTCTAATGGATAGATGAACAGAATAAGGTTAAGGGTGAGGGAGGTTATGAAGGTTGAGGAAAGAATTTTTCCAATTTCCGGTTCCCTGAGTTTGAGAAGAAGTTCTTTCCTGTCCCTTGTTTTTTTCTTTGGAAGTTCGGGAAACATGAGAAGAGCAACTAGAATCGCCACTAAACCTAGGGCCGCGAGTATGAAGAAAAGGCTCTCGAAACCGAATTTCGTTGCAAGTACCGGGCCGATTACGAGTGAAGTTATAAATGCAATCCCGACTATTATTCCGGTCAGCATAAAAGACTGTGCTCTTACCTCGTTTCTTGTGGAATCTCCGAGGGTGGCCAGGGCGACCGCGCCTATCGCGCCGCTTCCCTGGAGTGCCCTAGTTATTATGAGTTCCCAGATGTTATCCGCGAAACCGCAGAGAACGCTTCCCAGGCAGAAGATCATGAGTCCCGACACTATTACCGGCTTTCTTCCGAACCTGTCGCTTGCCATGCCGAAAGGTATCTGAAGCAGGCTCTGGGTAAGTGCGTATATTCCAAACGCTACTCCCGCGGATGAGAGAGTTGCTCCCTCGTAGTTTACGGCGTATATGCTGAAAACGGGTACTATCAGGAATATTCCCAGAAGCCTAAGCGCGATTATCGTTCCTATTACGAGAACGCAGCGAAGTTCATATCTGTTCAATTTCATGCCGTTTTTCCCAGAATCTTCCGTTCCGGTTTCAACTTAAAAAGACAGTTAAAAAAACCGGTCCAATGAAAGATAGGGGAATTATATACCTAAATAAATGGCAATCGGGTATTTATCACTTTTGACCATGGCTGAACTTTGCTATGGGTGGTCTTTTTCGTTTCTGATGTTAGGCAGGCCTGAAACTTGTCTTGGGTAATGGTATATTTACCTTTAGCTGACCTGAAGAAATGCGGAGCCGGCAAACAAGCAATTCGAACGAACTGCTTCACTCGGCTTTTGGAGAAATTCCCGGGCAATGAGACCTACTTGGGCTGAAATCAGTCTTGATTCCTTTAAATCAAACCTTGGCGAAGTAAGAAAGCTTGTAGGGGAGAATGTCCGTATCATGGCAATTGTGAAAGCCGACGCTTACGGACATGGCGCGGTAAGGCTAAGCGAAGTAGCTCTTAGCAATGGAGCGGACATTCTTGGAGTAGCTACCGTGCCGGAGGCGATGGAACTCAGGCAAGCCGGAATAAAAGGCGAAATATTCCTTCTTGGAAGTATTGACCCGCAGGAGGCTCCAGTCGTTGCGGAAAATGCGTTTACTCCTGCCTGCTATTCCCTAAATGTGCTTAAGGCTCTTTCTGACGCTGCAGTTCAGCACGGAAAAACAGTAGGTTATCACCTGAAAGTCGACACGGGTATGACCAGGCTTGGAGTGGGGGTGGGCGACATGGAACATTTCTTCGCTTCGGCCGCCTCGCTTCCCGGGGTGATGCTTGAAGGAGTTTTTACCCACCTTGCTTTTTCCGAGAGTAACCAAAGCGATTACACGGATTACCAGCTAGGGGTTTTCCGCGAAGGCCTCCTTTTTCTCGACGATCTAGGCGTTAAATACAGCTACGCGCATTCTGCAAACAGTGCATCCATCCAGAGATTTCCGAACTCCCACATGAACATCGTGAGGCCCGGGATAATGCTCTACGGTTCAGGCAACATGGGGGAAGTTGATCTAAGGCCCGTTATGAAACTAAAAACAAGGATAGTGCAGCTAAGAAAGGTGCCCCCGGGCACTTCGGTTGGCTACAGATGCAGTTTCGTTACGGGGAGGGAAACGCTGGTCGCGACCCTTCCGATTGGTTATGCGGACGGCTACCCAAGAGCCCTTTCAAACAAGGCGAAAGTTTCCTTGGGAGGAAGACTCGTCCCGCTTATAGGATCTGTCTGCATGGATTTTATAATGGTTGATGCAACGGACGTTCCGGGTGTCCGTGTGGGAGACGAGGTAATGCTTTTTGGAGACGAACTTGTGAGTGTTGAGGATGTTTCTTCTTGGGCGGAGAGCATATCCTACGAAATTTTGTCAAGAATCTCGCCTAGAGTTCCTAGGCTTTACGTGTGATCTGTTTTTATGAGCTTTTCGTTACAAGTATCTTGAGATGAGAGCTGTTATACAGAGAGTAACCGAGGCGTCGGTAAGCGTTGACGGCAAAGTAGTTGGCAGAATTGGTCCAGGGATGGTGGTTCTTCTCGGAGTTGGAGAGAATGACTCGGAAAAAGAAGTTGCCTATGTCGCCGAGAAAATATCGGGTCTCAGGATATTTGAGGACTCCTCAGGCAGAATGAACCTCAGTATCGAGGACACGGGAGGAGAAATCTTGGCCATCTCCCAGTTCACCCTCTACGGTGATACAAGGAAGGGCAGAAGACCCTCTTATGTACGGGCCGCGGGGGGAGATTCCGCGAGACGCTTTTACGAACTTTTCATCACTAAGCTTACGGAGCGCGGAATCCCGGTGGAAACTGGCGTTTTCGGGGCTCACATGGATGTCAGTATGGTTAATTGCGGGCCTGTTACGCTTCTTGTTGACAGTTCCAAGGATTTTTGAGTTCATACTGGTTATTTCGCCGGGGCGGATTATCATTAGGTAGATGAAGACCGTATGCAGTCACCCTACTGCCCACAGGGATTATATATTCGAGGAGAAATACGAAGCGGGACTGGTTCTCAGAGGCTCCGAGGTTAAATCCCTAAGGAATGGGAACGCGAGCGTAAAGGAGAGCTTCGCTCTCATAAGAGAGGGAGAAGCAAGGCTCGTTAACTGTTACATAGCTCCTTATGACGCCGCCAGCGGGCTTAACCATGAACCGACGAGAGAGAGAAAGCTTCTGCTCAACTCTCATGAGATAAGGAAGCTGATTGGAAAAACTAGCGTCAGAGGGTACACTCTAATTCCTCTTAGGATTTATTTTAAGAGCGGCATAGCAAAACTCGAACTGGCCCTTGCCAAAGGTAAGAAGACGAGAGATAAAAGAGAGGATATCAAGCGTCGTGAGGCCCAGAGGGATATGCAAAAAGCCGTCAGACGATCTTTGAAACGTTCATAGTAAACATGGGGGCGATTCGGCTTCGACGGGAAATAGGGAAGCTTGTGCCGCATGCCGAGCTTGGTTAACTCGTAAAACTGATCAAGCACGATAAGTGCCGAACCAATTAACGCACTCGCAGCCTAAATAAACTGCGACGTCTCAGAACGTCATGCCCGCTGGGCTTTCTGAGGCGTAATTCAAGCGGGATGGCTGGTATGTGATTCCCGGGGCGCTTGCCAGCGAGATCTTACTTGGGACTGCGGTGAAAAACCTGCCTGCCGGTGATTTTACCGTCTGATTCAAAAGACAGGATAAGCATGTAGAAGCCTAGTGAAACTTTTTCCGGACCCGGGTTCGATTCCCGGCGCCTCCACCACAGTATTTTTATAACTCACTGAAGATAAAGAATTTTTCGGAAAGAGTGGTAGTCTTATCTCCCTTTCCGTCCCACTATTGAAATGGGATATCTATAATTGGAAAGGAATTATATACAATCCTAACCAAACTCCGTGATTTCACTCCTCGGAACCAGCCAGTTTCTTAAGATATTTCCACTCATTATATTCTTTGGGCGGAGTAGAGAACAAAGCCTTAGCTACATTCTCCGGCGTGTCGGGGATATGCGGTGATAGGTTCCATAGTACCCACGCTTTAATACTGCCCAAAAGCTCTCTATTCCATTCGTATGAGTCATATCCCTCACATACTCCCCTACGCTATGGTTTACGCTCTCATGTTCAAAGGGAAGTCCTATATAGCTTCTGTGGTCATCCGTATAGACCATCGCTTTGCGGGATACGTTCTCACCGATAAAGCCTTTTTTGATATTAGTGAAAGATTTCGGAACTTTGGTAATAGAAAACCACGTGACGTTAAAGTCAAACTTACTCTAACTGCTGGAGTTCCAAGACTTAACGTGAAAGTTGTAGCTATAAACCCGAATCTCAGGGCTAGAGTTTCAAGCCTGCCATTTCGAGATTAGTATAACTTTTTAAAAATCTGTAGGCTCTAAGAATTTCTGAAAGCTTTAGAGTATTCTTTAGCTCCTTTCAAGTCACCTGTCTCGGCATACTTCAGCATCGCAATTAAGAATGAAGAGCATATCACGAAGTAACTTCTTTGCTCTTCGCCTTCAGAATATAAAGGATAAGCAATACCAAATCTCTTCTCAAGCATATTTCCAAGTACCAGAAAGGAAGCCTGAGTTTCGAGAGGACTTATTGGAGAGATCATTGGGTTCGGGGAGCGAAGATACTCTTGAATCTTGCCAAGACAAGAGTGTATTTCCTCATAACGTGAAGCAAACTTTTGCTCTGGAAGTTGTTGCCAAACGGCTTCATATAAAAACCAGAAAAGAAAAACCACTATTCCTGCGTAGGAAGCAGGAACAAAGTATTTTAAAACTTCGGGAGTCATTTCGGTCTGACTTTCTTTGAAATTGAAGGCTATTATGAGGGAAAGAAGCAAAAAGAACAAAGAAATAAGAATTTTTGCTTTACTTGATTCAGTTAGTGATTTAATTAGAGCAGTTTTGGTTTCTTCCATAAAATTAATTCTACCTGTTCCCGTCGCCAACCATCATACAGGTGGGATAAAAAAAGGTTCTTGTGCCGATTCGGGAGAATTACCACAAGAACCTTAGTCTGCTTTTAGACTGTTAAAAGAAATACCCGGCCACGCGCCTCAAGTCCACACAGGGGGAAACCAGCCGGGATTTTTTCATAAGCGCAAACGGCGCAACAAGAAAAACCCCCGCCAGTGATTAGCTGCCCTGGGGTAGGCTTCCCCGACACCGGCGGGGCTACTAGAACAGATCGGGGAATTATAATCCGCACTCCTTACATTTCTGATCTGGATGTTTCTTCATGGCTCCGCAGTATTGACACCGGTAAACTTTGCTCTTCTTTTTCATTGACTGTCTAACCATTCTTTTAGCCGTTGTAATGTAATTTTATAAGAGACTTTCGGGTTCGATGTCTTGACAATGTAAAGCACGTCATCAAGTTTTATTTCCAAGACCGGGATCTCCGGAAGTTCCGAAAGTTTCTGTCCATCAATCACTGTCAGATTCCACCATTAATCCTGAAAGGGCAGCTGCTTTTTCTATATCCATGCCACCACCTACCATGCTTTGAAAAGCCCTTGCACGCCCTGAAATATCGCTTACCATCAGGGAATCGAAATTCAGGGACACGGGAAATTCAAACTTTTCCGTGAGTTCTTCTGCGACAAGTTTCTCGAGCGGATCAATTGTCGCATGAGGGAATCGCTGACGTTCTTCTCTAATTACTAGAATATGGTATCTTCACATACGCACGTTCTAACCCCAGAGATATTTTGGTCAACTTTTAACCAAGTAACGCTAAAAACGATAAAACCAAGGATAGTGAAAAGGACTTCAAGGACTAGTGGTCAATATAAAACGTAGAACCATAGTAATTGCCACTAAAAACAAAGGAAAGCTGAGAGAATTCAGATCGATTCTTGCCGATGCTTACGATGATATTCTTTCTCTTTCTGACTTTAACAATATTCCTGATATAGAGGAGACAGGTCTTTCTTTCAGGGAAAATGCTTTTATCAAGGCGAAGACAACCTCTGATTTTCTTGGAATGGATGCTATTGGAGATGATTCAGGATTGGTTGTTGATGCTTTGGGGGGAGCTCCTGGGATTTATTCAGCTAGGTACGCGGGGAAGGGGGCATCCGATGATGATAACAACGAAAAGCTTCTGTCCGAACTCAAAGAAGAGAACAACAGAAAAGCCAAATTTGTTTGCTGTATTGCTTTAGTACGTGCGGATGGGGCACAGGAATTTTTTGAAGGCGAATGTAGCGGACAGATTATCCAGGAAAAAAGAGGCGAAAGCGGTTTTGGTTACGACCCAGTTTTTTATGTTCCTCAGTACGGGAAAACCATGGCTGAACTTGGTCCCGAGATAAAAAACAGGATAAGTCACAGAGCTATTGCCTCAGGAAAACTCCTATCATATTTTTCAGGCTTGAAATAGTTGCTTTAACAAACGGCCTTTGCTCCTTCACATCTGTTTTTATTCTCTTAAGAGGCTTGTTCAATATCAAGATTTTCCCGGTTCTATCTCCCCAAAATTATATGAAATTTCCGTTTTTAATTGTAAGCTGCCTCGCAATTGAATATATTTAAATTCCGACCTTTGTTTATTGCGGCTGCTTTAACTTTATAAAGGGGTTTTCTGCGTGAAAAGCGCGAAATTTATTTTTGTTACCGGCGGAGTTATGTCTTCTCTGGGAAAGGGTATCTCCGCTTCTTCGATAGGCTTCCTTCTTGAATGTTGCGGTCTTCGAGTCACTCTTCAGAAGCTTGATCCCTACATAAACGTCGATCCGGGCACGATGAATCCTTTTGAGCACGGGGAGGTGTTTGTTACCGATGACGGGGCCGAAACGGATCTCGATCTCGGTCACTACGAAAGATTTACCAAAGCCCATCTCGGCAAGAAAAATAATCTCACAAGCGGCAAGGTCTACGATTCCGTTATTTCCAAAGAGAGAGAGGGTAAGTTCCTCGGCAAAACGGTCCAGGTTATCCCTCACATAACGGATGAGATAAAATCCCGCGTGCGCGCCCTTGAGGACGGTAACGACGTTATCATAGTTGAGATAGGCGGTACGGTGGGAGATATAGAAAGTCTCCCTTTTCTTGAGGCTGTGAGGCAGTTAAGGTCGGATCTTGGTAAACAGAACACGCTTTTCATCCATCTTACTTATGTTCCCTACGTGGCCGCCGCCGGAGAACTGAAAACAAAACCTACGCAACACAGCGTAAAGGAGCTTCTCCAGATAGGAATTCAGCCCGACATACTTCTGTGTCGCACCGAGGACAAGTTCCTTCCGGAAGACGTTAAGAGAAAAATAGCTCTTTTCTGCAACGTTGAACAAAAAGCGGTGATTACGGCTAAGGATGTTGAGCACATATATGAAGTTCCGCTTATGTACAAGAAGGAAGGACTTGCCGAGATAATCATTGAGTATCTTGGCATGTGGACCAAAAAACCCGACATGGGGGAGTGGGAAGATCTGGTTCGAAGAATAAAAAGTGTGAAAAAGACCGTGCGCATAGCCGTTGTCGGAAAATATGTTTCACACGGAGATGCTTACAAGAGTCTTCACGAAGCCCTCTACCACGGTGGCATAGCCAATGATTCAACCGTTGAAATAAAATATGTGGATTCGGAGGAAATGGACAGAACATGCCCTCAGGACTACTTCTCCGATGTCCATGGCATACTCGTTCCCGGGGGTTTCGGAGAGAGAGGAATTGACGGCAAAGTCTGCGCCACGAAGTATGCAAGGGAAAATCAGATTCCTTTCTTCGGGATTTGTTACGGAATGCAGCTTGCCGTTATTGAGTTTTCAAGAAGCGTGTGCGGCATGAGTGACGCAGATACTACCGAGAATAACAGCGGTACGGAGAATCCCGTTATAGACATAATGGAATCGCAAAAGAACATAAACGAGAAGGGCGGGACAATGAGACTCGGGGCCTATCCTTGCGTCTTAAAACCCAAGACCCTGGCAAGCAGCATCTACGGGGCTTCCGAAATCTCCGAAAGACACCGTCACCGGTTTGAAGTGAACAACAGCTACAGGGAAATCCTTGAGTCTAAGGGAATGATTCTTTGCGGCCTTTCACCGGATGGGAATCTGGTCGAAATCATGGAACTTAAGGATCATCCTTGGTTCGTCGGCTGTCAGTTTCACCCCGAATTCAAGTCAAAGCCCCTAAGCGCCCACCCGCTTTTCAGGGATTTCATAAAAGGGGCGCTTCGTTACAAGGATTCTCTTAACTGATCGAATTATTCCGTTCGATGAATTTCCCCAGCATAAACGAACTTATTGCCTACAGAAAAAGGAGGGAACCTACCCTCGGAGTCGTTCTTTCTGTTCATCCCGACAAATTCTCTGTTTTCTCAGAGGACGGAAAGCGCTACGATGTTGAACCGAAAAAAGTTGCACTGCTCACCGGAATAACTGTTCCCGAAACCCTGACCGAATCTGAGAAAAAACTCGAAATGAGGAAGTGGAGGAGAGACCTCGAGGAAAAAAAGGAGTCAGTTGATCTGGAGACTTTGTGGCAGTGCGTCGTGGGGGAACAGGAGATTGTGAGCTTTGCGGAGATCCTTGATCTGTATTCGTCGGGGACAGAGCAGGTTTCTTCAGAGCAAAGGCTCCTGCTTTTCTGGGCAGTAGATAAAAACACTGTTTACTTGGCAAGAGCAGAAGACGGTTACCTCGTCCGTTCACAGGAGGATGTTTCCAAGACTCTCCGTGCCCTTGAACTCAGAAGAGAAAGAGAGCAAAAAGCGCAGGTTGCAGTAAACTGGGTGCGTTCCGTTCTGAGCGGTGAAATTCCTTCAGTGGTTGATGAGAACCACAGAGAATTTCTTGAACTGATTGAGAGGTACGTTATGGATCTTGACGGCTACGAGAGAGCTAAGGAAGCCAAGGCTTTTCTTTACGAGGCGGGGGTTAAGGAAGTGGAATTGGCAGTTGAATTTCTTATAAAGACGGGTTTTTGGAAGAAAGACGATGACCCGGAATCGAAAAAAATCTCCTTTCATTTCAAACACTCGCAAAGAATGCTCGAAGAGGTCAAAGCTATTTTGAACGCTCAGGAAGACTTTGCGGGTCTTACTGACAGAACGGATCTTGATGCTTTTTCCGTTGACAGCGAGACAACGCAGGACATTGATGATGCCATCTCCCTTGAAACGCGCGGAGACTTGGTAATTCTGGGGGTCCACATCTCGAATGTCGCCCATTTTGTAAACAGGGGATCTTTTCTTGATCAAGGGGCTCTTGAGCGCGCCGAAACGGTTTATTTCCCCGAGCAGCGCGTGGATATGTTTCCCCAGGAACTCGTGAGTCAGAAACTCAGTCTAACCGCCGGCGACCTCCGACCTGCACTTTCCCTTTTCGCCACTTTTAAGAAAGAAGACTCTACTTTGATCGATTATCGCTTTGATACGACAGTCATAAGGGTTTCAAAAAATCTTAGCTACACCGAAGCAACCGAAATATTTGACCAGACGAAATGGGGGAACTTGCTTGTAAGCCTTACTGATTCGCTTAGAAGCGAAAGAGTCGAGAATGGAGCTTTTATAGTTCAACTCCCGGAACTTAAAATCAGGGTCCGAGACCGGGAAGAAATCTCGGTCAGCAAGGACTACATGGATTCTCCCGCTCACGACGTCGTATCCGAATGCATGATACTTATGAACCGGCTTTCAGCAGACTTCTTCGGTAAAAATGAAATTCCTGCTCTCTTTCGTTCCCAAACCCAGGAGATTGATCCTGAAGCCAGAGAACTTGACCCCGGAGATGCTCTTTTTCCGGTAAGGGTAATAAAGCACTTAAAACCCTCCTTTGTTACTTTTGCTCCCGAAATCCACAAGTCGCTGGGAGTTGCCTGTTATGTACAGATGACTTCTCCGATCAGAAGGTATACGGACCTTCTCATGCAGCGCCAGCTTATATCTTGGCTCGGGGAACAGAAGATTTGCTACTCGGAGAGCGAGCTTGAAAACATAAACACGCGGGTTAGCCTTGCCACCAGAGAAATAAAAAACGCGCAGAGAAGCAGACACAGGTACTGGCTTATCCGCTATCTTCTGGAAAAGGATATAAAGGGGGCGACAGGCTACGTGAGTTCCAAGGGATATAACGGGTTTAACGTTTATATACCTGAGTTCCTGATCGAACTTGCGCTTTCTAATGCCGGTGGCAGGATTTTTGATATAGGAAGCGAACTCTCCCTCTCTGTTTGGGGATCAGATCCTCTCAGGAGAAGGATACGCGTGAGTCCGGCGTAGTTTCAGGCGCGTCGGAAACTGAATTCAAGCAAGTATGCGTTTCTCGACTGGGGAGAGCCGCCCGCTTCAGTGTTCTTTTTCAAGGATCTCGAGAATTTCTTCAAGCCTCGAGACCTTTACTCTCGGCCTTCCCCGTTTTTCCCCTTCTTTCTTTTCAAACGAGTCAACCCGCAGCCATTCATTATAGGAAATATGTTTTTCATCAAGCAGTTCCTTTATGCTTTCAGCCGAAATGAGTTCGGGACGCAGCGTATTTTTCTCCTCAATGTCCTCGACCATGCAGCTTACGGTTTCGCCGGAGTCGGTCTTGTTCGTGCCGATAACCCCGGTCGGCCCGCGTTTTATCCACCCGGTGGTGTAGAGTCCCGGAATCGGGTTTCCGCCAGCTTCGTCAAGCACTCTTCCTTTTTCATTGGGGATTACCCCCGAATTGTCGTCAAACGGCACGTCCGGAAGGGGTATTCCCCGATACCCGACGGAACGAAAGACCAGATCGGTGGGGATCTCTTCAGTTTCGTTCGTGGGTTTGGGCCGAAGGGAACCGTCATCGGATCTGTAAAGCCTGTTTTTAACGACCTTGACGCTTTTTACCTTATTGTTTTCCCCGGCGATTATCTCTGTTGGAGAAACCAGGAACCTTATGATGATTTTTTTCGATTTGGATGGAACCCTTTCGGAAGCTTTTTTTATAAGCTCTATTTTCGTCTGGGCTGCCCTGTCCGGCTTGCGTTCAAGTTCCTCAAGCGTAAGGAAGTCCGGTTCCGCTTCGTCCGGCAGGACGAGAAGGTCTGCGTCCTCGAGCTTCTCAAGTTCCCGCAGCTCGGGATTAGTGAAAGCCGCCTGCGCGGGTCCCCTTCTTCCCAGCATCTGTATCTCCTTTATTCCGCTTTCGGCCAGTTTCTCAAGTGCATAGTCCGCAATATCCGTCTTTTCCATTTCGCTTCTTGTTAGAGAGAGAATTCTCGCGACATCCACCGCAACGTTTCCAACTCCGACTATAACGACTCTTTTCCCCGAAAAGTCAAAACCAAGGCCCATGTGGTCCGGGTGGGTGTTGTACCAGCCTACGAATTCCGTTGCCGTGTGGCTTCCAATCAGGTTCTCTCCGGGTATGCCCATTTTTCTGTCGGTCTGGGCTCCAGTCGCGATGACTATCTGGTGGTAACGCCTGCGTAGGTTCTCAAGTGTTAAGTGTTTTCCGAACTCTACAAGCCCGAAAAACCTGAATTGGGGATTTGACGCGATTTTGTCATAAACCCTGGCTACGCTCTTTATCTTCTGGTGGTCGGGAGCCACGCCGCTTCTCACGAGACCGTGGGGAGTCGGGAGTTTCTCGAACATGTCCATGAAGACGCGGTCGCCGAGTTTCTTCTGCAGATGATCGGCCGCGTAGAAAGCTGCGGGTCCCGATCCGACGATGGCAACTTTTACTGTTTTAAGATTCATGCCGTGGGAATTATATACACAATATATTATAAATCTATTCCCGGAAAAACTTTTCTTCTTTCGGTTTTCTACAGATATTCTTCAGCTTTTCTTTTTTCCGCTGACTGTACCTGATGCTGGTATAATATTAGTTTCTTAGTGTGTAGTGGAGTGACCCAATGATTACCAAAGATCGCACAGAACCGGAGCATTTCCATCTAAAAGTGGTCCACGAGATAAGCGACTTGATCAACAAGTCCGTGGGCCTTAACACCGTTTTGGGCAGGGTAGTAAGAAAGATTTCCTCCTCGCTTCACTACGATGTCGTCTCCATATACGTCTGGGATGATCTGAGGGAAGTTCTCAGGCTTGTGGCTAACAGGGGTCTCCAAGTTAAATCGAAAAGTGACATCCTTTTGCGTTCGGATGAAGGTCTTACCGGAACGGTTCATAAAACCAAAGTTCCTCTGATCGCCATGCCGGCTTCGGAGCATTCGAATTACAAGTATTTCCCCGAAATAGGCGAAGAGGAATACGAAAGCTACATAGGTGTTCCCATAATGCTCCACGACATATGCGTCGGGGTGCTTGTGGGCCAGAACAAGACCCCGATGCAGATAACCCCGGCCGAGCAGACTCTTTTTCAGATTGTAGCTTTGCGACTTGCCGGGGTCCTTGAAGTCGCGAACACCTTGGACCGGCTGAAACCTCCATCCATGGTAAAACACGAGACGACAACCTATCAGGGAAAAGGAGTTTCTGAGGGGATAGCCGTTGGAAAGGCGGTTACCTTCCGCGGGCTTTTCCGCCGGATGTCTACGATGGAAATGACGGCACACACTCCCAGAATCGAGAAAAGAAGAGTTAGAAATTCTATAAAGAATATATCACAAGACCTTAAAAAGACTATTAAAAAAATGGATTCTGAGGGCAAGCTTTCGAAAAACGAAGTGGATATTTTCCGCTCACACCTGATGATAGTTGACAGCCGCGACATGGAGAAAGGAACCGGCAAGCTTATAGATGAGAAGAGAGTTTCGGCCGAAGCCGCGGTGGTCGAGTATCTTGAATTACAGGCATCGCGTTTCGAGTCTCTTCCAGATTCATATATGAGGGAACGGGCCCATGATTTCAGGGATATAGGCGAAAGAATTCTCCGGGACCTTACTCATTCAAAAAATGAAAATATCCCCGCTTCCGCCGATGGAGAACCCTTAATACTTGTCGCAAGAGAGATAGGAGTGTCTTTCGTTACGGCCGTTGAGGGAGAAGTCGGTGGGATAGTGCTTGAAAAAGGCGGAGAGACCTCTCATGCGATCATAATAGCGAAATCGCTTGGGATCCCGGTGGTTGTGGGAATAGACAACATCGTGAACCTGGTGCATCCCGGTGAGGATATGATAGTTGACGGAAGAAGCGGCTTCATTTTCACAAATCCTGACCAGGTGTTAAAGGATGAGTATCTGGCTATGCATGAAAGAGCGGTTAAGCTCCGGCACTTCATAGAGACCGAAGCTATAAAAAGTACCGCTACAGGTATTGATGTGAAAATAACAGCGAATGTCGGGATTCCGGCCGATGTCGAGGTGGCTAAGCGTTACGGAATAAGAAGTGCGGGACTTTTCAGAACAGAGTTTGCCTTCGCGCGGTTTAAAAAATGGCCGAGCGTGAGATCCCAACTGAAGATATACAAGGAAATCTCAGGGAATTTTGAGGGTGAAGTGACGATCAGGACACTGGATGTGGGTTCTGACAAGATACTTTCCTACCTCAAAATGCCCAAGGAAGAAAACCCCCTTCTTGGCCTTCGGTCAATCCGCTTTTCAATGGAGTATCTGGATCTTTTCAGAGATCAGGTGAAATCCATTTTGCTGGCGGCGAAAAAAGGGGGAAATTTCAAGATCCTTCTGCCCATGGTTTCAAATGTCTGGGAAGTTGAGACCGCGGCGCAGATAATTGAAAAACTGTCCGCCGAAGTGAGTCTTCACCGGCATGACATACCGAAGCTCGGAATAATGATGGAGGTTCCGGCCCTTGCGTATCAGTTCGGGGATTACGCGGATTTAATAGATTTCGTTTCCATCGGGACAAACGACCTTATACAGTATCTGCTCGCGGTTGATAGAAATTCAAACGCGGTCGGACATCTTTACTCGGCTTTTCATCCTTCAGTGGTGAGAATGCTGGATTTTACAAGGGAGCAGGTTATCTCAAGCGGAAAGGAGCTTAACATCTGTGGAGAAATAGCGGGAGTTCCTTCCGGCACCCTGTTGATACTGGCTCTTGGTTACCGTCACCTGAGCGTTTCGCCGCTTCGGTTTCCATACGTAAAATTTCTTTCAGACAGACTTTCTGAGCAGATGCTTGAGGAGATCAGGTCGCACGTATTGCTTCTCAAAAAGGAGTCTGATATAGAAAGGTACTTAAAGGACGTTGTTAACTCGATAAACCCTATGTTGCTCGAAGCAGAGTAGCCATGATCACGAGATCTACCGCCATTCCGCTGGTACTTTTTGTCCTTACAGCTGCTACCACTTTTCTCTCCGGCTACATGATAAGCGGAACTTATACCGGCGGGATTCTTTTCTCGCTTTCCCTGGTGGCTATCCTTGGAGCCCATGAGATGGGGCATTACTTTTACGGCAGGAAATACGGGGTTTCAATAACTCTTCCCTGGTTTATCCCCGCCCCTCCTTTTCTCTCCCCGATCGGGACGTTCGGAGCGTTTATACGGATAAAATCCCAGATACGCGGCCGGAAGGAGCTTTTTGACATCGGGGTTGCCGGTCCCATAGCCGGCGTGGTGGTAGCTCTTCCCGTCTTATTTATCGGGCTGCTTTTCTCAGATGTGGTCGCTTTGGATTCCGAGAGGTTTTCCGAGATGCAGACGGCCATGTCTCTTGGTAATTCCCTCGTATTCGCTCTTTTTTCTAAAGTGGCCGTTGGGGAAGTTGCCCAGGGATACGAGCTTTTGCTGCATCCAGTCGCGTTTGCAGGATGGATAGGTCTTTTTGTAACCGTCTTGAATCTCATGCCTGCGGGACAACTCGACGGAGGGCATATCGTATACTGCGTCTTCCCTGCAGAGTGGCATAAAACTACGTAATTATCCCCTTGACATACTTAGTTTGGTGGTTATATTATTACCATGAAGAAAACATGGGTATTAAATTTATTTGCCATTGTTAACTTTCTTAACGTAACGTACCTTGTCTTTCGGGATGCTTGCAATTTTCACGTTGGCATCATCATAAAAGACGACAAACCCGGTATCAGTTTCAACAATTTCCGAGGCGTTAACAATAAGAGGTTCCTCGATGTCTATAAAAACTACTTTGTAGGGAACAGTTCCCATAAATTCACCTCCAAGGAGCAATGCATAAATGATTAATTTTTACCAGTTTCAAGAAATGTTTCCTGATGATGACGCTTGCCTTCACCAGATCATGGTTTCCCGCTATGGCGGAACTCGGCTTGAATGCCCGAAGTGTAAACGAGACAGCAAGTTCCACAAAATGAAGAAACAGCCTAACTATGTTTGCCAGTTCTGCGGGCACCATCTTTACCCGTGCGCCGGAACTCCGTTTGAGCGTTCCCGCACGCCACTTCATAAATGGTTTTACGCAATGTATCTGTTCTCCGCTTCCCGACACGGAATCTCCGCAAAGGAGCTTCAGAGACAGCTTGGAGTTACTTACAAGACGGCTTGGAGAATGGCGCATGAGATAAGAAAGTACATGGCCCAGGTGGATGATGAAAACCCGCTTGACGGAGAAGTAGAGGCCGATGAAACCTATATCGGCGGCAAGCGCCCCGGAAAGAGGGGTCGGGGAGCTGACGGAAAAGCCGTTGTATTCGGAATGATGGAGCGAGGCGGTGAACTTATGGCGAAGGTCGTTCCCAATGTCCGCAAACGCACTCTCCAGCCTATCATCTATGAGAACATCCTTCCGGGAAGCACTGTTCATACCGACGAACTCCGTTCTTACATGGGGCTTGCCCGTGCCGGATATGAGCATAGGACGGTTAACCACGGTGCTGGCGAATATGTCAAAGATGGTTCTCATGTTAACTCTCTTGAAGGTTTTTGGTCTCGTTTGAAGCTTTCGATTCAGGGGACGCATGTTCATGTTTCCCCGAAACACCTTTGGAAGTATGTAAAGGAGTTCGAGTATCGCTACAACCGGCGGAAGGATCCCGCTTCGATTTTCTCTGATCTGGTGGAGAACCTTTAGCCATTGCATCAAGCAAGGCGTTAAATCTTCTCCTTACTAGTAATTTTAATTGTAATTTGTTACTATTGAAACTGTTGGCTTCAGTACGAACCCGCTCTGCCGGGTTTGCGTGGAATATAAGACCCATCTGGGAAACAGACGCAACTTCAAAATCGTACTGAAGCCAACAAGACCCGGCGCCTATGCGCCCGGCACCCATGGTGTCACTTCTACTGCCAAACACAAAGCGGGGTGTGGCATGGTGAGAAGATTTTGTCTTGTGTTTTGTCTTGTTTTTATATTCCTGCCTATAGGAACTCTCTCGGCCTTGGGAGAGACTTGTTTTGAAGAATTCCGAAAACCAAAAGGGAAATACTGTAACCAACATATCAGTTATCTGATTAACGATGTTGTTTACAGAACTACCAAGGGGGCGGAATTGGTAGAAATGATTGCATGGAAAGGAGGTCACCAGAAAGGAAGTGTAGAAGCATTGTTTTGCCTTTCTGACTTGGACAACCAAATTTCGCCACAAGTAGTGTTGGTGAAACTCAACCCTCGCTGTAGACATGGTGGATACTACTACAACATTAACTATCATAAGCCATTGTTTAAAAAACATTTCTGGATTGAATGTTATCGAGATACCCACAGGCAGGCAAGAAAACTGTGGGAAGAGGGTGGAAAGAAAGGAATACCGCCGAGGAAGCGGCGAGATGCTTGCAGGGATTTGCCATGATTTACTTTCGTTTGCTTTGTATTGTTTTCTTGACAATAGTTCTTACCAGTTGTGACGTATACGATGAACCAGAATGTCCGGTGAATTGTACTGCCAAAACAATTTCACCGAACGGACTGGTTCTCGAATGCCATTGCCCAAATTAAGTTGGGCTAAGAGTCGGTATTTTTCTCATTCTTAACTTTCTCGGCAATCTTTTCAGCTCTTTCTGTTAGCTCTTCAAGTTCTTCGAGACCTGTTACTAACATTTTTTCCTTTTCTCTCGACCTCTTGAGCACCTGTTTAAGTCGCCAATCCAACCACTTGATCCTAAGAAGACCGAAGCTCGTAATCAAAAGAAAAAAGAAGCATACAATAATAGCAACTACACTCACATTATCAGGACTAAAACCTTTTCCATCTAAGAAATTGATAACAGGAAAAATCATGTCGGTTATCAGGTGTTTTATAACCCAAAGAACAACATATGCACCTAAAACCAAATATATTAATTCGACGTTGTTTTTTCCAACCCGTTTCTTTATTGCATCCATAGCTTCTTTTAAAACAGTGAGAAACTCCATACAATTATCATATCATTCAACCTTTAAGTATGTCAAAGGGATAATTGCGTAAAACTATATCGGTTGCCACGGTTCTTTTTCTTGTAATAATGGGAGTGGGAACG
>VXNX01000007.1 GCA_009840385.1 Candidatus Dadabacteria bacterium | reverse complement strand
GGGTTCTCGCTTCCGATACATCGTTGGTCTCCGGACCCGCAACGTGGTATGGCAGTGATGAAGACGCGGGAACACCCGGCTATGATGCGGGTGGACCGCTACCCGTCGAACTCTCACACTTCCGTCCCGCACGCGATAAAGCCACCGGCGCAGTCGTGATTACATGGGCAACGCAGTCTGAACTCAACAACGCTGGATTCTTCATCAAGCGCAGTAACCAACGCGACGGTGAGTTCAAAGTCATCAACGCGACCATGATTGCTGGTGCTGGCACCACTTCAGAGAAGCAGACGTATACCTACACGGATACAACTGCTCAACCAAACATCGTATACTACTACCAAATTGAAGACGTCTCCCTCGATGGGAATCGTCAGACGCTGACCCGCGGTATCCGCCTCAAAGGGCATATCGGAGCCGCCGGCAAACTTACCTCTACATGGGGTGAAATCAAGGCGTCCAATGAGTAGTAGCAACAAAGAGGTTATTTCAGGGATAAAATTTGTTTGAACTAACCTTAACCACGAAACGGGGTAGTGTTTAGCGGCATTACCCCGTTTTGTTTATAACTCGAATCTCTCACAGCAATATTTTTAATTTGACATCCGTTACTTTTCGTGGTATAATAACTCTTCACAACAAACGATGAGTCCACAGCGTATGTTGTGAAAATTTAAAAATCAAACCTCGGTGCTTAGGCGTATGCTGCGTCTCTTCCGGTCCCGGTATGTATTTATTGGGAATCCTAAGGGTTTGTGAATCTATCAGATTTTTTACAGGATATAGCTTTGTTGCCTTAGAGAAAAAGGAGCATGTCATGAACAAAGCCGAAAATAGCCTTTCGGGGCTTGTTCACCCCTTAAACGACTCTGCCACAGAAGTATTACTTGTAAAGCAGTGCCTTCAGGAATTAGGTTTTTCTGAAACGGATCAAGCCTGGCTCGTTGCGGTTTTTAAGCGTCCAGATTGCTTTGGCGATTCCCACGGTGTCGCATTTAATGACGAGTTTGCGGTTTACGCTGCGGAGCACATCCTCCCGCGTACTGTGGAGGGGTTCACCGAACCTGTTCAATCGGAGAAAAATCAGCAAACCCGTTTGGCGTTTCTTTTTCACTCTCTGCTTGGATTTGGAAAACTCAGTAGCAAAGCATGGTTGCCCACTGTCGGTCTCCAGGAGTTGGATGATTCAACAGATATTCCTGGGTGGGTTCTCGAATTCCAGAAACATGCGCAATTTTGTGCCCAAAATCTGGACTGGGGTCAACTCAAAACGCTCCCACATTTTGACAATCTGCTGCTATTTCTCTTACCAGAAGGGGTGTGTTTAGATCAGATCGTTGATTTGGATCTCTTAAATCCGATACCCCGACGAAATTTGTCCAGCAACGACCCTATGGACCCGAAACACCTCGAATCCTGGCTCATCTGGCGATTTCGTGCTGAGGAAAACCGGCGTGAAAAC
Organism: Candidatus Dadabacteria bacterium; assembly: GCA_009840385.1. NCBI lineage: Bacteria > Pseudomonadati > Thermodesulfobacteriota > Candidatus Dadabacteria > Candidatus Dadabacteria bacterium. Next base: position 5,904 of record VXNX01000007.1, on the reverse strand, counting down.
GTAAGGTTAGAACCGCTATTAGCGACTTTCTCCGGTTTCTCAGACGATGTCCTCGGAGATAAGATACTTGGGCTTCTGAACACCATCTACGACGCGATGACGCGAGCATCTTGGGGGTTGGAAAAAGGTTTAGACCCGTTGAATGACGGATGGCGAGTTGTTGCCCATGAACTCATTCCATTTTTGGAACTCCTTAGTCATAGAAAACCGGAGGCAATTCAGGAACGCTCACCTTTACTCAAGGCGTGGTGGCATCTATCTACATGCATTTACAGCTGGAGCATGGGCGGATTGGAATCTGAACTTTCCGAAGACTTGCGAAAGAATTTGGTGGAAAGCGCATCACGGCATATTGGCATCTTACGGTCTGTGTTAAGGGACACGCCTGAGGTGTTTGAAGATGAGAATATTTCTGACTTTTATAAGAAAGCCTTCTACATTTTGTTGGCTTTTGCTGGTCCGTGGAAACGTTTGAAACCGCTGCTGCTCGCTTTCACGGAAATGACTGAACAAGCCGTCGCCTCCCATCTCAGTTTTTGGAATGAGTCTGGCCAAGAAGCTCCACCGCATCCGTATAGCCAAATCCCTTTATGGATTGGGATGTCGATGTATCCCCAACACCTTCAAGACGAACTAAAGGAAGATCCACATCTCCAGGGATTGCGGGAAGAATTCGCTAAGTTTTGTCTGAGTCGGCTCAGAACGAAGGTCAAACATAAGGACTCACGGTATACCAACAAGGATTTTGTGGAACCGCGTCCCGTGTGGCGCGGGTGTTATGTTCAGGCGTTGAAAGTACTGGGTGTCAATCCAGGGGGACGGGCACATCGGACGCTGTTCTGGCTCTTGAATAACGATCCAGATAGAGGGGTTCGGGAATATGCAAGGCGTGTGCACAGACAGGTTCGGCATCTCGATCGGAACAGACCGAATATAGAGAAAGGGGCATCGCCCCGTCGCCCGTTGTTTGAGGCGTTCTGGTGGTTTCGGCAGGCGCATCTCATCACGCTCGGTGTAAAAGTCGATCAGTCGGGTGCAATGCGAACGCGTCGCAAAGAGTTGCACCGGACGCGTGAGAGAGACGATCGCTATGAGCGGAAAGGATAGATTGTTTCTTGAAAATATAGAAATGGATATCAGTCTCAATTTTTTACTATCCTTTTCACTGGAGCGGACTCTATATCTGCAAACAGATAACATGTCAAAGGCAATGGAACCATCCATAAAACGATGAATTTCTATAAAGGAGGAAGTGTAACAATGGCGAAATCAAGTAGCAACCGTGCAGGCGGTAACCGTGGGAGTAAAACCGGAAACCGAGGTGCCGGTAGAGGCAAAGGACCTGGCGGCTGGCCAAGCAAAAATCCCGGTAAATCTTCCGGGGGCGGCAGAAAGAATGCCCCGTCCAAAGGAAAGGGAAAATAACGATGAATGGGGAGAGGTTGGCCTGTGATACTTACGAGGTCAGCCTTTCCACTCACACTTTCGTTTCAGGTATTAGAAACATTTCACTTTATGACTCAATAGTCCTGCTTTTGATACCTTTCAACGATTAATAGGTACGGGTTGATTGTGGTATCTCTTTCACCCGATCAATATCTACCGCTCACATTTTATTCTATTAAAGCCAAGCACCTTGAAGGACTCAAGTGCCTCACATTTAAGTATGCTATGGCGACTTCATCAGGATATCACCAGTGGATACCAATATCCGACTTGTGATGTCATTATACGGTAGGAGTTAATATGAACCTCCATTTTTTCGGCGGTGCTAATGAAGTTGGTGCTTCCTCCACACTGATTGAAATTGAAGGCGTGCGCCTTCTCGTAGATGCGGGTATCCGGATGGGGCCTGGACAGGACTCACCATTGCCCGATTTCCCAGACTTCGATAAGGTCGGTATGCCTGACGCGGTCCTTCTGACACACGCGCACACCGATCACACAGGTGCGCTGCCCGTATTGCACAATATGTTGTCCGCGCATGTAAAAATATATTGTCCGCCCGCGACGCAAGCAATTACAAAGGTCTTGTTAGAGGACAGTACGCGTCGGATGGAGCGTGGGGAAGAAAATGGCGAGGAACTGCGGTATACCCTGGCGGATGTCGCCGCAGTATTGAACCGCATGAAACCCGTGGGCTGGTTAGAACCGATAGAAGTCTGTCCAGGTGTGACAGCCACTTGGATTCGTGCCGGGCACATTTTGGGCGCGGCAATGATTCACATCCAAGGCAAGCACGAACGCATCTTGATGACGGGCGATGTGTCTGTTAGCAGACAGCTGACGATTCCGAGTCTTGATCTGCCTTCATGGTGCAAACCCGATGTAATGGTGATGGAGTCAACCTACGGCGACCGTCAACACGAAGTGTCCCGAAAACAGGAAGCGAAAAGGCTTGCCGCGGATGTCGCAGAAGTGATCGCAGGAGGTGACAAAGTGTTGATGCCAGCGTTTGCGGTTGGGCGTTCTCAGGAAGTCATCCTAATTTTGAAGGACGCAATGGAACGCAAAGAAATTCCTGAGATTCCTGTTTATGTTGATGGGATGGTGCGCAAGGTCAATGACATATACTCAGACTTTGCAGATGAACTTCAGCGACCTTTGAAACGTAAAGCGGAACAAGGTGAATCTCTTTTTTATACCGATATGATAAAAAAGGTTGAATCCCCTGATGAACGCGAGAGTATTTTGGCAGGAGAACCTTGCTGCATCGTCGCATCTTCAGGAATGTTGAACGGAGGTATATCAAACTACTACGCGAGCAAATTAGTTTCAAATCAGAAGAACTTGGTTGCGATTACCGGGTATCAGGCGGAGGGTACACCGGGACGCGCGCTAGAGGATTTAAGCAAGCAAGAAGACTTTGATGTCAAATGTCAAGTGGAACGTTACAGGCTTTCGGCACACGCGGACAGTAAGGAACTGCTGGATTTGGTTGAGAAAGTGCAGCCGCGTAAACTGTTTCTTGTCCACGGTGATGCAGCGGCGCGAAAAGAGTTGTCTAAATCTGTCCGTAAAGCGTGTCCAGCCGTAGATGTGAAACGTCCTGAAAACGGTCAAGCGTATCCCGTAAAGAAACATGTAGGCATTTCAAGAGGGAGACGGTTGAGTCACGACAGAATCCTTTTTGAAGTCGCAGTGTTTGTGCGAAAAATGGAACGAAACGGTCGCTTCCGGGTCTGCGAATTAGCAGAGATATGGTTCGGCACAGAAGCAATCACACCGTTAAGTGTGGCGTTCTTCAAATGGTGTTTGTCGTTAGAAACGCAGTTCTTTGCGCGCGAATCTGATAACGTATTCTCTCTACGGCAGATTGTTTAAACGTTGCTTACCTCCGATTTCTTTTTACACTTATCTCTATTCCTGATAGAGCCTTGGATTAGCGAGACAATCATAAGTACAATAAATATAAAGACATTCCAGACAGAGATGCACATGCATTCCAAATGCGTTTTCTTGATAAACAAATGAACAACGATGATAAAGAGAAGCGTAGGGATGGTGACCAACAACATACGAGACCAATCTTTGCAAATTACCCACAAATACTTGAATTGCTGTCGGTATTTTGTTATCGGTTTTATTTTATTGGGAGCATCGACGAAATCTTCATATTCAAGCGTGACCCCCGAAAGAGATTCCGCTTCTTTCAAGTAAACGTTTCTTCGATATGCGTCATTATCCATTGCGATACCAACACCGACTTGCCACATCACGTATATAGTGTGGATAGATAATGCCAGGATATATAGCACAATATATTCCCATAACTCAAGAGTGATAGAATCTTTTGGCAGGATCAGTTTAATAAAAACGTGAATAGGATTTTGGTGTTTGACAAGTTGGTAAAGCGCGAGAACAAGGAGCGTGATATAAGAAATAAAGACCCTAAATTCAACACCTCGTCTTTCCTCCATTCTCTCTGCACCGAACTTTGCGAGGTCTAACATTCTTTGAAAGGTATCTTTATCAGAGTTGTTTTTGTTGGAATTGGCTTTATTATCCTCCATTTTTCCTTATGCTCCTACGTATTGCAAGGTGCGAAAGTGCTGTCAAAACAGGTGGAAACGGGTCGGATTTTGGTGTTGTTGAGAGGTCAGGTCCCTCATACTGGTTCTCTCAAGAAGTCCATTCGACTTCAATCATCGTGTCGCCTAAAAGTTCCCGGAGTTTCCTCACAACTCTTTTCTGATATCCAGCGATAGCCTCCTTACCGAAACGACGGTTGACCTCCGATTCGTATGTAATTGTGACTTGGTCTAAACGAAAGGCACTGATTTGGGCACGATCCGTCAACCCACAAGGGACATCACTGTTATCAAAATGTTTGTCGATTTTATCCCATACGGTGGAGAGCGGCTTGATGGCGTAGGGATCCCATGTCCTTTTACCTGCCTTGAGAGACTTGAATAATTCAAAGTAGGCATAACCTGCTTCGACTTCCGTATCAAAGCAGGCGATAAGATTTGTACTCCTCGGGTAACCACTCATGGGAGCATAAGCGTTAATCCGATTTCCTTCCACAACAATTTTTATGCATTGGGCGAGATTTAGAATCTCACAATCTTCAGTCAATACGAACATAATTGTCTCCTTTTCGTTATTCAGATTCTTTTTAGAAAGATTGCAATGTTTCACGTGCCCGTTGGATTTCAGACGTAAACACCGCTTTGAATTTGAGTAGATTCTCAATATGCCATGCTTTGATGGTTGCTAAGGCATGTTCATCGGAATCAATGTCTCCCTCACGCCATAGACCAAGGGAGGATCGTACGATGTCGTCGCGGCGATACCATTCAAGTTGCATACCGAACCGTCCTTCAATTTCGGATTTTCGTTCTTCGAGCGCATCAAAAATGGCTTTGTTTTTTTCGTGATCCTTAGAGTAAATTCCGAGTGCCGTGTAGACTTGTCCGCCTTTGCTGTCAAAACCTGCAACATACTTGATGCCAGTCGTGCCCGATGCAAAGGCGTAATAAGGCTTTCCTTGTCCGGGGCGACGGGCATTCGTAAAGTTATGCTGTTCCCGCAACTCATCGATCAGTGACTGAAAATAAACTGGATACTTCTCTTGTTTCGTCATTGGTGTCCACCTTTCATAAAAGCAGGGCGTTTTGAACTCGCACACCTTGCAAAGCGAGATTGGATTGATTCACAATTTAAACAAGCCTTAAACCCTTATATTTACTGAGTTTATTAGACTTTTTTACAAACTTTTTTTAATCCCAAAACTACTTATTGCGAAAAAAAGTATGAGACTCGGATTCTATTAAAAATTAACAAGCAGTAACAAAATTAGGGGGAGTTTCAGATAAAACTCCCCTCTCTTTTTGGCGAGTGTCAGGTTGAATTTAATGTTTTACCACTTACGTTAAGTTCAATCAAATAGAAAGTCTCTTACCTTGTCCCAGTGTTCATAGCAAAAAACTGGTAAAAGATATTTACTTTCGTACTCTTGCCACGGGCAGTTCTGGGATTCCTTCCTTGCCCAATTTGTTGGTGTTTCGGGTGCAGCAAGGACAATCGCGGTAATGCAAGGGATCTTTTTATATGTCCAATCATTCCGTTCTTCTAACTTGTAGAGTGTCGTCTGAATCCATGCCAAAACCCATTTCATCGCAAAATTAAACCGTGTAAGATGTGGTGCGATCTCTCTTACTAAATCCGACATCCGTATTGGGTCCCCTTTTTGCGCATATGTAATAAGAATCGGCAGTGCTTTCCATGCCATCTTTTGCGTGTCCTTATCGCCAAAAATATCGCGCTTGAAACATTGATTTTGCATTAGAGTTTTCCTTTTAGCAGTTTATCAGAAGTGAGAGCAAGGCCAGAGTCGCAAGTGTAAGTAACGTGAGTTTGATAAATAATTGAAGAGTGTTTGTATGAAGAGAACCCCTTTGG
>VXNX01000006.1 GCA_009840385.1 Candidatus Dadabacteria bacterium | reverse complement strand
TTAAATGAGGCTTCCCCCTCTCAAACTTCTCCTTTGACATTACTCGTTGACCTCCGATCTTCTCTAATATTTTGCAAACCGTTAAATATCAAGCCCACGAGCGGACTTGAACCGCCGACCTCGTCCTTACCAAGGACGTGCTCTACCGACTGAGCTACGTGGGCGTTCCTAAAAATGAGCGGGAGACGGGGCTCGAACCCGCGACCCTCAGCTTGGAAGGCTGATGCTCTAGCCAACTGAGCTACTCCCGCACAAAGTTCTTGGGGAGGGCAGGATTCGAACCTACGTAGGCTTTCGCCGGCAGATTTACAGTCTGCTGCTTTTGTCCACTCAGCCACCTCCCCGATATATTCATCAAACGGAGAGCTGGCGAAGGGATTCGAACCCCCGACCGGCTGATTACAAATCAGCTGCTCTACCCCTGAGCTACGCCAGCCTTTTATTTTTATGAATTCTGGATTCACTTGTCTGACCAACATGAAATTGGGTAAAACAACCCTTTCTACAGTAAACGTTATATGATATGGCTATAAACAGAAATGTCAATAATCAACAAGTGAAAATGGGTCGTGTAAAAAGACCGAGCCAGAGGTCATACCAGACAAGCGGAAATTTCCGCCGCCGCCACTTCTTTTCCGCCCACGGAAGCCTTTGCGGAAAAAAACATTATTCTTGATCTTCTTCTCACGAGTTCCACCTCAAAGAGCACCCTGTCGCCCGGAACCACCGGGGCTCTGAACCGGCAATGGTCAAGGCCCATCAGATAGGCGTTCTCAAAACCTTCCTTTTTCAGTTCTTCCCTAAAAGAATAGTTAAAAAGTACTCCTCCCGCCTGGGCCATCGCTTCGGTAATTATCACTCCCGGAACTATCGGGTTACCGGGGAAATGTCCCCTGAAAAAAAATTCTTCGGGAGAAAACAGTTTTTCGGCACTTATTCTTTTGCCTTTTTCAATTTCCAAAACAGAGTCAACGAACAGAAAAGGTTCTCTGTGAGGAAGAAGCTCCTTTATTTCGTCGACCCCTAACTTCATTTATCTGGAAGCGTCGTAAGCCGATATGACTTTCTGAGTTATGTCTGAAGACGAACTGCCGAAGAGAATGCCCGACTCGGTTTTTTCAACAATGATGTCAAAACCTTCCTGCTCGCCAATCTTGTTAACTATAACTTCTATGTCTTTTAGAACATTCTGGGTTAATTCAAGATCCTTCCTCTGAAGTTCAATCCGGATATCCTCTCTTGTCCTGTCCAGATCTTTCTGCTTTTTCTCTATGGTTTCCGCCAGCTTTCTCCTCTTGCTTTCACTCATTACCGCCCCGTTTTGTATGACATCCTGCCTCATGTCTTCAAGAGCTTTTCTTTTCTGCTCTATTACAGCCCTCTTGGCTTCAACCTCTTTCTGGAACGAAGCATTGGCGTCCTTTCCTGCCTTTGAATCCCTGATAACCAATTTGATATCTATGTAAGCTATTTTCTGCTGAGCATAAGCAGGGAAAGAGAATGCAAATAACATGAAAAACCCAGCAGCAAGCAACAAGCATTTTCTCATTTAATTTAATGCCTCCTTAAAAATAGATTGCCTGATCAGAACAGATTGCCAATGGTAAACTGTACTTCATATTTCTCCTCACCCGGAAGCCTCTCGCCTATCGGGAACCCGATATCAAGTTTCATTGGTCCCAAAGGAGATATCCACCTGAGACCGAAACCAGCGTCCTTTCTGAGATTCGAAGGATTAAGGCTGAATTCATTCTCATCAAAAGAATTACCTATATCGAAGAAAGTGACAGCTTTAAGCCCGACAGTTTTGCTTAAAGGAACAACAAAGTCAAGAGACGCCAGAACCTGCTGAATACCGCCAATTATAACGTAACCTCCCGTGTCGGTAGGTCTCCTGGGACCCACCCTCCTGTAGCGGAAACCTCTAAGTGTGTTCGGACCGCCGAGAAAGAACCTCTCTTCCACGACAAGATCATCGCCAGCGTCTATAAGATGCAAGAGCCCATAATTCGCCTTTGCGGCGAAATATGTGCCTTTCCAGACCGGAATCCACGACTTGGCAGTGGCGTGGTACTTTATGAAATCAGTGTTGCCCGCGAATAGTCCCGCCCATTCAACCGACGTGCTCAGAAGAAAACCCTTTGTGGGATCAAGATAATTGTTCCTCTTGTCCCAGGACGCCCCTACTCCAGTGGAAACTATCGTTCTCTTCCTGTCAGAGATGACTAATTGGGCATCCCCGCGGACATTGTGAACGTTCTGTCTTGAGAATTCCTGGAAAACCCGCACTTGGAAATATCTTTTTATTCTTCTTCCCACACCCACAGAGATTCCCTGGGCCGCTCTCTCAAAATCCCTGTAATCCCTGTCGTGAGCGTACATGCTGATATCCAGAAGCCAGTTGGTACCAAAAACGTAGGGGTCCCGGTAGTTAAGACTCAATGCCTTGGTAACGCCCCCGACCTGAGCATCAAGGGAAAGGGTCTTGCCGTACCCGAAAAGATTGGATTCCTGTATCTGGCCGGCAAAAAGGAAATTCTCCACGGAACTAACCCCTCCGCCGAAACTGAAAAATCCGGTAGGACGCTCTTCAACCTTTATATCAACGTCCAGAAGATCTTCCGTTCCCTCAACCCTATGGGTCACCACTTCAACGCTGTCCTCAAAGAAACCGAGGCGAGCGGTCTCGTAGCGGGCGGCTCTTAGTTTGGAGACACTGTACAGACTCTGCTCCTGGAGTGAAAGCTCTCTTCTTACAACGTGGTCTCTGGTTCTGGTGTTATCCAGGATATTTATATTTCTTATGTATACTTCCCTGCCTTTTTCAATCGAATAGTTAATGGTGACAAGGTTGTCCTTCTTATCGAGCCGCACGTCGGGAGTTACGTTTGCAAACGCATATCCCTTCTCCCCGTAAAAATCCGAAATTTTTCCGATATCAGACTGAAGGGTGAAGCTGCTGAAAATAACACCCGGCGATAGTCCGAGTTCCGGGCGGATTTTATCTTCATCTTCTCTAAGTTCACCGGAGAAAGTTATCTCGGACACCTTGTACTGAACCCCTTCCTCTATCGAGAAACTCACTACGTAGCCGTCTTTTCCCTCATCATAACGAATCCCGGGCTCAGAAACCCTTATGTCAAGGTATCCATTATCAATGTAGACCGCTTTTATCCTGTCGGAATCCCTTTTTATCTCTTCAATCTTGAAAAGCCCTCTTTTTGTTATAAAGGAGAGGATATATTTGGGCTTCGAATACATATTTTTTTTGATCTTCTTCGTCTCGAGCTCGCTGTTTCCAATGAGCTCGACTTCTTTTATGTACTTTCTTTCTCCCTCGTCGATTCTGTAAACAACATCTACGACGCCATCTCCTCTAGGCTCAATCTCGTATTCGACTTCAGTTTCGACCAGGCCTTTGTCGGATGCAAGGGCGAGTATTATCTCCCTACCCTCCGTGATTTTTCTCAGGCTCACGATGCGTCCTTCTCTAAACGCCACAGCTTCCTTTATGTCATCTTCTTTTAACTTGTCGTTTCCAGAAAGCTTGAGGTCGGCGAGTACGGGGTTTTCCTCAACGATGAATTCAACCCTGAGACCCCCTTCAATCCGGCTTACGTCAACAAGAACCTGCTGGAAAAAGTCGAGTTCGTATATTCTTTTGAGGTCTTCCTTGACGGTTTGCGGGGAATACTCATCGCCCCGCTTGGTCTCTATGTTGAGATCTATGAGAGAGGTTTCCGTTCTCCGGTTACCCGAGATTACAACCTCGGCGACTCCGCCTTTCAAGGATGAAAGCTCTTCAGTCTGCGCTCCGGAGGAGCTATCCTGCGCCACGGAACCTGCGGCCGGGAACACTGCCATGAGGAGAAAAACGGCTACGTAAAATATAAAGCCCTTAATTCGCATTCCAAACCATCCCGTCCGATATCCTAACAGTTTTTTTCATTCTCTTCGCAAACTCGCTGTTATGGGTAACCATAACAACCGTAACCCCGTAATCTTCATTAAGCCCGCAGAACAGATCAAGAACCGAGAATCCAGTTTTCTTGTCAAGATTCCCAGTGGGCTCATCAGCAAGTATCACCCTCGGTTCCCTGACCATCGATCTGGCAATCGCGACTCTCTGCTGCTCTCCTCCGGAAAGCTCCCCGGGAAGATGATCTAGACGCTCAGAAAGCCCCACCCTCTCAAGCACCTCGCAAGCTTTTTGTTTCGCCTCGGCGAAACTCTGCCTGTCTATAAGACAGGGCATCATGACATTTTCGAGTGCTGTGAATTCCATAAGAAGGTAATGAAATTGAAAAATAAATCCAATTTCCGAATTTCTGAAAACCGAAAGTTCCCTCTCGTCTTGCTTGAAAAGGTCCTTTCCGCGGTAGAAGACCGAGCCTTCCGTCGGCGACTCAAGAGTACCCAGTATGTGAAGAAGAGTGCTTTTCCCCGAACCCGACACTCCGACTACTCCCAGGGTTTCTCCAGAGGAGATATCCATATTTACTCCGCCGAGAGCGCATACGCTGCTGTCCGCCTTATCGAAAACTTTTCCAAGCCCTCTCACGCTGTAGAGCAATTCACTCATATCTCAATGACTCCACCGGGTTTTCTCTCGAAGCTCTGTAAGACGGATATAGAGTCGCAAGAAAGCATATAAGCAGGCTTGATGCCGCCACGACGAGAAAATAAACCGGCTCTATCTTAACAGGAAATTCGGAAATAGGGTACACGTTATCATCAAAAGGAATCATTTCCTTTATGAAGTTGCTGGTCTCAAGAAAGCGGCAGATCAGGTATCCGAAAAGGGTGCCGAGAAGGGTTCCCGCAGTTCCTATTATCATCCCGTCGTAAACGAATATTTTTCTGATGCCGCTTTTGCGAGCCCCCATGGATATGAGAACGGCTATATCCCTTTTCTTCTCCATAACAAGCATGGTAAGCGTGCTGACTATATTCAAGGCGGCGACAAGAACTATAAACCCGAGAAATATTCCTATCGCCATTCTCTCAAGGCGAAGCGCCCTGAAAAGGCTTCTGTTAGAGTCCTCCCAGTTTTTCGCGTAAAAAGGGAAGCCGAGAGCTTCGGTTATTCCGTCTCCCGTTTCGCGCGCCTTGTATATGTCATCCACCCTGACTTCTATGCCAGTTACCTTGCTCTGGGTTTCAAAGAAATCCATGGCATCGTCAAGCGACACGTAAGCAGTGGATGAGTCGTATTCAATCATGCCGTAATCAAAAATGCCGATTACGCCGAATTTTTTTATTTTGGCCGTCGGACCGAAAGGACCGATTTTTCCGTAAGGCGAAACTAGATTGACGGTATCCCCGATTGCCGCGCCGATCAGATTTGAAAGTTCCCTACCTATAATAATTGGAGGATGGCCGGAAGCCGTTTCGCTCAGAAGCCCCGAAACAATCCGGGCGCCTTCCTCAAAAAGTTCGTCACTGTCCTCGCTTAGCTCCGCCAGACTGCCCTTCCCGACAGCTCCGGCCACGGCGGCGACCGAAGCGGAATTGTTCGGATCCATCCCCCTTATGACGGAGCCGGAAACAGCGTATTCCGTGACAAGCATGCCGTGGTTGTAAATAAAAGGACTTGTTGAGGTTACTCCCGGAAGCTGTGCGAGTTTTTTCTCCACCTCCGCAAAATCCCCGAAATTCCCGTCATAACTCATTACAACCACGTGGGAGCTCGCGCCGATTATCTTGTCCCTGAGTTCATCCTCAAACCCCTTCATGACTGAAAGTACCACGTCAAGCGACGCCACTCCCAGAAAAACACCCAGAATGGAGATAAAACCGATTACGGAAAGAAACCCCCTCCCCGTTCCTGATTTCAGGTACCTCAAAGAAATTAGTGATTCGTAACTCATTCTAAGGTCTGAGGTGGGGAAAGAAAATGACTTCTCTTATGGAAGAGGAGTTTGTAAGCAGCATCACAAGACGGTCAATACCTATACCGGCCCCTGCGGTGGGTGGCATTCCGTACTCAAGGGCCGAGACGTAATCATTATCCATTTCGTGATATTCGTCCTCGCCCTTTTTCTTCATTTCAACCTGATCTGTGAAGCGCTGTTTTTGATCAATAGGATCGTTAAGTTCGGAGAAAGCGTTGGCTATCTCTCTTCCGTATATGTAAAGCTCGAACCTGTCAACCACTTCGGGGTCGTCATCGTTTTTTCTTGCAAGCGGGGAGACATCAAGAGGGAAACCGTAAACAAAAGTCGGGTTAACAAGCGTATCCTCGAAAAGCATCTCGAAAATCTCCGTAAGCGCTTTTCCCCTGATTCCGTTATGGCTTATACCCATGGAGTCTGCTTTCTCAAAAAGAAACTCGTCATCTTCCGTTATACTGGAACCGAGCTTCTCCCTCAGCGCCTCATATATGTTGATTCTCTTCCAAGGCCTCTTGAAATCTATTTTCTTATCTTCGTACTCAACCAGGGTGTCTCCGACCGTGTTGTCCACCACATAGCAGACAAGCTCCTCTATAAGATCCATGAGATCCTCGTAAGTCGCGTAGGCCTGATAGAACTCAATCATGGTGAACTCAGGGTTATGCTTAGTGGAAACCCCTTCGTTTCTGAATGTTCTTCCAAGTTCATAAACCCTATCGAGTCCTCCGACGACAAGTCTTTTGAGATAAAGCTCGGGAGCTATTCTCAGATAAAGATCCATGTCAAGAGCGTTGTGATGTGTAATGAAAGGTTTTGCGGTCGCGCCTCCGGCGATCGGGTGAAGCACTGGAGTTTCCACCTCCAGAAAATCCCTTTCGTCAAGAAACCTCCTGATGAGATTTATCACCTTTGACCTTCTCTGAAAAATTTCTTTGGTTCTTTGGTTAGCTATAAGATCCAGATAACGTTGACGGTATCGTGTTTCCACGTCCTGAAGACCGTGCCACTTCTCAGGGAGAGTCCTCAGAGCTTTTGTGAGAAAATAAAGTTCCCGGACCTTTATGGTAAGTTCTCCGGTTCTGGTTTTAAAAAGTTCTCCACGAACGCCGGCGAAGTCTCCTATGTCAAGGAGCTTGCGGAACACCGTGAAGGTTTTTTCGTCAACGGCGTTTTTCTGTATGAATCCCTGAATCCGCCCCGTGCGGTCTGAGAGATGGAAAAAAGCACTTTTTCCGAAGTCCCTTTTCGAGACGATTCTGCCTGCCAGACTGAAGAGCCCTCCCATTTCCTCAAGTTCTTCGGGAGATTTTGAAGCGTGCGAAGAGACCAATTCCCCGGTGGTATGCTCCGGGGTAAAACCGTTTGCGTAAGGGTCAATACCCATTGCCCTTAGCTCTTTGAGCTTCGATTTTCTGAGTTCAAGCTGTTTGTCTTCCATATACGCTGAAACCACTTATGCGCTGCTTTGCGCAAGAAAATAAAACCTAATTGTGACTGAAGACAATCTTTCCCGAAACTATCGTATTGCTTACCACTCCTTTGAGTTCCCAGCCGGAAAACGGAGTGTTGCTACTCTTTGAGAAAAACTCCTCTGGGTTTATCGTACGGCTCATACCGGGATCGAAAACCACGAGATCGGCGATTGAGCCGGGAACAAGTGTTCCTCTTTCTATACCCACTATTTCGGAAGGAACGACGGTAAGTTTTTTTATCATTTCATCAAGGCTAATGACCCCTTTCTCCACCAGTTCAAGTGAAAGCGAGAGGGCGGTTTCAAGACCCACTATGCCGAAGGGAGCCAGGTCGAATTCAACGTTTTTTTCATCCTGGCTGTGAGGAGCGTGATCAGTGGCTATCACGTCAATGGTTCCATCGGCAATACCCTCGATAATGGCCTCCACATCTTCTTGGGTCCTAAGGGGCGGATTCATCTTGGCGTTGGTGTTATAACCGTACACCTCCTTGTCCGTAAGAGTGAAGTGGTGAGGAGTCGCCTCCGCTGTGACCTTCGCGCCTCTTTTCTTGGCTTCTCGAACGAGTCTTACTGAACCCTTGGTGGAGACATGGCAGATATGAAGAGGAGTGCCGGTGAGTTCGCAGAGAATTATGTCCCTGACCACCCCAACCTCCTCAGAAGCGCTGGGGATACCCCGAAGACCAAGCTCGGTTGAAACAAAACTCTCGTTCATAACGCCACCCGCCGAAAGTCCGGTGTCTTCTGCGTGCGTGATAACCGGAATCCCGAAGGGCTTTACGTATTCCATGGCCTTGCGCATAAGTCCTGAGTCCGTAACAGGCATGCCATCGTCGGAAATCCCCACGCATCCGGCTTCACACATCTCGCCTATGTCGGCAAGTTCTTCTCCCTTCTCTCCCTTGGTTATCGCACCTATGGGAAACACGTTGACTATGCCTTCGGTTCTCGCTTTTAAGAGTATGTACTCGGTCACCGAGGCATTATCATTTATGGGATTTGTGTTGGGCATGCACACTATGGAGGTAAAACCGCCCGCGGCGGCGGCGAGGCAGCCCGTCTTTATCGTTTCCTTGTGCTCATAGCCCGGTTCTCTCAGATGCACGTGAATATCCACGAACCCGGGAGACACGATCTGTCCGCTGGCATCTATTACGGTGTCCGACTTGCGGGGGGTGTCTATCCGCCTTGATATTTCCTTTACCCTGTCCCCCTGAACATATATGTCCGAAACCATGTCAAGGGACTGCGAAGGATCAATAACGCGCCCGTTTTTAATGAGCACTCCCATCTATAAACTCTCTCCCAAGCCAACAAGATATATCATGGCCATTCTAACGGCAATTCCGTTTGCCACCTGTTCAAGTATAACGGCGTCCGGGTCATCCGCTATTTCCGAAGTAAGCTCAACTCCCCGGTTGATCGGACCCGGATGCATCACTATCACATCTTTTTTCGCAAGTCTGAGTTTTTCTCTGGTAAGTCCGTAAAGCCCGGAGTATTCCCTAAGTGAGGGGAAGTATTCAAGGGTCTTTCGCTCGCTCTGAACCCGCAGCATTATCACCACATCCACGTCTTCAATGGCGTGTTCAAGCGAATAAAAGATCTCCGCTCCCATCTCGCTGAAGTATTCGGGAACTATGGTCGCCGGCCCGACTATTCTCACATTCGCCCCTAGTTTCCTGAGGCCGAAGATGTTGGATCTGGCAACCCTGCTGTTGAGAATGTCCCCGACAATAAGGACATTGAGACCCTCGATTCCTCCTTTTTTCTCTCTTATAGTGAAAATGTCGATAAGAGCTTGACTAGGATGTTCGTGGGAGCCATCTCCGGCGTTTATTACCGAGGCGTTTATCTCGCGGGCCAGGACAAAAGGCGCACCTGACATTCCATGCCTTATGACCATTATGCTTGCGCCCATGGCCTCAAAATTCCTGGCCGTATCCACAAGGCTCTCACCTTTTACCACGCTGCTTTGCGAAGCGGAAAAATTCAGAACATCAGCACTAAGTCTTTTCTCGGCGATTTCAAACGACGAGCGGGTTCTGGTACTGGGTTCGAAAAAGAGATTTACAACTGTTCTTCCCTTAAGAGTCGGAACTTTCTTTACGTCCCGGGTGGTGATTTCCTTCATTGACTCCGCGGTGTCGAGAATGATTTTAATTTCCTCGGCCGAGAGTTCTCCAAGACCCAGTATGTGCTTTTTTCTAAACGACATTTTTTCGGATTATCTCAATTTCCTCTCTTCCATCCACCTCTTCCAAATAAACGTTGACCATCTCATCATCTAACGTTTCAATGCTGATTTCCACATAGTCGGGCTGCACGGGGAGCTCCCTTCCTCCCCTGTCCACGAGCACAGCGAGCTTGACCGAGGCCGGTCTTCCGTAATCCATGATCGAATTGATAGCGGCCCGCACAGTACGGCCAGTGTAAAGGACATCGTCAACAAGTATTATGTTTTTCCCCTGTACGTCGTCGGGAATGCTAGTTCTGCGCAGCTGTGGCCAGTTTTTTCTGTTCTCGAAATCATCCCTGTAGAGAGTAATATCGATCGTTCCAAAGGCAACATCCTTTCCAGTCCGCTTGTTTATACGCTCAACGAGCCTCTTGCCCAGATATTCCCCCCTTGTCTTTATCCCTATGACAATAAGGCTGCTTAGTCTCTCGGGTGGTATGTCGTCTATGATCCCGGAGAAAAAGCTCTCGGCCCTGTCCTCAATCGGTTGTATTTTCTTCTTGGTCGCCATAATTCAGGGGAATTATACAGGAAAGTTTACAAAATTATAGATATACGTCATGAGGCACAAAGATAATCTTGCTCCTGCTTCCGAGGCCCGACCAGACAGTGGGAAGACTTCGTCGCAGGAAAAAGTGGTCCCGGTAAGCGCAAGGTGGGTACACGGTCATATCCGTGCAGCGGACTAGCGCCAGATGCGTTCTCTCAAGAAAACCACCGAGAACAAAATGGACGCTGCAAGAAGCAGGTTAAGCAAAGTGCTCTGATGCGTACTGCTGGTTGCGGCGATGGAGCACCCGTCACTATCGTCTTCCGCCGAGGCGTTCCAGTAACGGGCGCGTTTAAGGAAAACTTCAGGATCCTCCACCCACTCCGCAAAGCCGATGCGCCGGTTGTCGGTCAGGTAGTTGATTCGGGCATCAATACAGTCGGCAAGGGCCCGGTCGTCCTTGTCAAAGGCAAAACCGCCGTACTCCACCTCCGGGTCGAGGGCCGTCACCACAAAACGGGAGTTGGAGCTTCGGGAGGCCTCGTGGTTGCCCACCTCACCACGGGCCACTGCATCCACCACCCCATTGTCCAAGGCATCAAGCTGTTCCTGATCTGTCGACATGATTAGCACTTCCCTGACGGTTCCCCGAGTCCCCTCGATGCGCGTACGGCCTGACAGGTTCCCGGTTGAGGCGGCAGCGGTGATCCTGTAGTCAGCGCTGCCGTCGGCAGTGAGTCTCGTGCCGTCGCCCAAGTGGATCATCGTGCCGGCAGCCAGGTTGCCTTCGGCATCCACCACCCCGGTTAACTGCAGTAACCGATGCTCGCCGGTCGAGCCGCCTAACACGGCGACCCGCGCATCATCCAGATCGTCATACGAGCCATAGCGCCGGGCATCCTCCGCGCGCACCAAGAGTGACTGGCGGAAGATGATGTGGCCGGAAGTGAACGTGACCTTCGTCGTTCCCGTTGCGTCGCGGGTGCGCGACTCAAGTATGGTGATGCCCCCGCCCACCAAGTCATAACGAGGGGTAGCGGGCAACAACCAAATGCCCGGCCATTTCCCGATGGCGCTGCGGTTGAATATAAGCCCCGCGCCCTCCATCGTCTCCAGTGCGGTCAAGAGGTCGGCTTCGTAGCCGAGATGACTGTTGAACCCGGAGCTGTCCGGGTCCAGGTTCTCGCTGTAGCTCACGGGTCGGAAGTCGGCGAAAAACCCGTACTCCAAGCGTCGACCGTCCTCGACACAGGCTTCACGCAAGTGCCAAGTAGGGACCTCCGTTCGTGCAATTGCGGTGCCCGCCGCCCAGACGCACAGAACAACGCAAAGGCAGAAGCCGCCCCGAACCCCGGATTTCATCCCCTTAGCAATTGTGCGTACGGTGTTCTGAAATGAGATGATTCGCGCAACCTCCAAGCAAAAAACCACGCAATGAGGAAACTGTCTAACCATCGAAAAACTCACTCGACTCCAGAAAAAATCCTCTTCCACCTTACCTTGTTTGCAAGACCCGGGTTAGACAGATTCCACGACCAGTGAATCATAAACGCTCTGCCGTAAACATTTTCCACCGGCACGAACCCCCAGAACCTGCTGTCGTAGCTGTTATCCCTGTTATCACCCATGACGAAGATCCTGCCCTTGGGAACAACAAGGGGAAAGCTCAGCTTTCCGCTCGTAGTGGAACTGTTTCCCTTCTTATATATAACGCTGAAGTCTTTTCCGGAAAGCGCCTGCTTGTATCTGTCCGCAACGGAAAAAAACTTCTGGTCCGGATACTCGTAATCCCCCGCGTAGACCTGCGTCACTTCCCTGCCGTTTATCAGGACGTCTCTGCCCCGTATGTCTATCTCGTCCCCGGCGATGCCCACGGTTCTTTTTATGTAGAAAGCTCCCTTGCCGGGCATAGGAACACCCTTTGTATCATTATGTTCACCCAGTTTGAAAACCACGACGTCGCCGCGGTCAATCTTGGAGAAGGGAAAAAATATCTTGTCGGTGAGAGGAATTCTGGTTCCGTAAACGAATTTATTTATGAGTATATGGTCGCCCACAAGAAGCGTCGGAAGCATTGAACCCGAGGGAATCTTAAAAGGTTGAAACACGAAGGCTCTTATAGCCAGAGCAAGCGCCACGGCTATCACTATGGCTTCTACGTTCTGCCGCACGGCAGATTTGCCGTAGGACCTCAGGTTGTCATCGAAAAAGATCCTAAGAGCTTTTCTCGACGTTCTTATTTCGTGCAGGGAGCCTCGCTCGATCGCCTCTTCACACGCAGCTATCCTTACCTCGGCCTGATCGGCTTCCCTAGGAGCAAGGAAACTCCTTTTTTTCCGTATGATGGCCCTTACGGCACGCACGAGCCTCCTTGAACTTCTTATGGCAAGCTTTTTTCTAATCCAGGTTACGATCATGGCAAAAATGTGTGAAACGTACTCAGGCGCCGCCTTAGTTCAGGTCATCCGGTCGTGAGTGCGAGGTCTCTGCTAATCTCTCAACCGAGATCACTCCCCCAAGATTCTTGAGCGATTCAATAAGTTTTTCAAGTTGGGTGATGTTTTCCACCGCCACCTCAAACCTCGCATCTCCCTGTCCAATCTTATCTTCGCTTACATCGGCCCTGACAATATCAACATTCAGACCCGAAACCGTAGTCGTGAGTTCTGAGAGAATCCCTTTTCTGTTCTCACACCTCACCAAAAGGCCGATCGGTATCCGCCCCGAATACTCTTCGTTCCAGGCGACCTCTATTCTCCTCTCAGGCGCGACTTCAAGCAGTTTAGGGCAATTGTATACATGAACGGTTATACCTCTGCCTCTGGTTATAAAACCTATAATCTGCTCCCCGGGAACCGGGTTACAGCACTTGCCGAACTTTATAAGTATATTGTCATATCTTTTGACGAGTACAGCGTCTTTGTACTCATCCTTGGAAATCCTGTTCATTATATTTTTTATTCTTTTGCTTTTTTCAGCACCTTCGGCGAACTTCCTGGGATGCATAGCCTTTAGAAGATCGTTTACCGCGGCATTGCCGAACCCGACCGCTCTGTAAAAGTCCTTTACTTCCGAGAATTGAAGCTTCGCCAGAGATTCCTCAAACTTTTTCTTCTCTCGCAAGTGGCGCAGGTTAAATCCTTTCGCCGCAAGCTTTCTGTGAGTTATTGCCTCTCCAATCTGCTCGGCCTTGCGGTTTTCCTCCTGTCTCAGCCAGCTTCTTATCCTGTTTTTAGCCTTTGAGGTGACAACGAAATCAAGCCACTGCCTGTTGGGGACTCTGTTCTTGGAAGTTACAACTTCAACCATGTCTCCCGTTTTGAGCTCGTAATCAAGGGGCACAAGCTTATGGTTAACAAAAGCCTGGGAGCAGTGATTGCCTATGTCGGTGTGAATTGAATATGCAAAGTCAACCGGAGTCGCACCCACGGGAAACTCCTTGAGATCCGCATTAGGAGTGTAGACATACACAACATCCAGTATGAGCTCTCCTTTTATGGCTTCTATGTACTCCGTTGAGTCTTGTATATCCTTCAACTCGACCAGATGACGGAGGTTTGAGTAAATCTTGTCGTTTCCGTTCTCAAGCGAATTTCCCTCCTTGTACCTCCAGTGAGCGGCAACACCGTATTCCGCAATTCGGTGCATCTGCTCAGTTCGTATCTGGATCTCCATCTGTTCCCCGAAGGGCCCTATTACGGCAGTATGAATGGACTGGTAATTGTTGGCCTTGGGAAGGGCTATGTAGTCTTTTATTCTTCCCGGAATCGGTTTCCACAGGGAATGCACCGCTCCCAGGACCTGATAGCATTCGTTTTCACTCGCAGTAACGATCCGAAAACCCAGTATATCGTAAATATTGCGCAGGCTTATATTGCCCTTTTTCATCTTGCTGTAGATGCCGTATAAATGCTTGAATCTCCACGATACATCCCCCTGAATTCCGAATTCCTTCATCTTGGCGTTAATAAGCGAAACGATTTCAGTAGTGTACTTTTCCCAATCTTTTTTCTTTGCGGACACGGTTTGGCTAATACGCTCGTATTCACCCGGCTCAGAGAACTTAAACGCCAAGTCCTCTAGCTCAACCGACATCCAGTTCATCCCGAGACGGTGGGCAAGCGGCGCGTAAATTTCCATCGTCTCAACGGCGATCCTTTTCCGCTTGTCCTCAGGCAGATACTGAAGAGTCCTCATATTGTGGAGCCTGTCGGCGAGTTTTATCAATACAACCCTTATGTCTTCGGCCGTTGCAAGTATCAGTTTGCGGAAACTTTCTGCCTGCTTTTCCACATCGGAAACATGGGGAAGGCGACTTATTTTCGTAGTGGCATCAACGAGAAAAGCTATCTCGCTTCCAAAAATCTGTTCGATTTCCTCGCGGGTCGCAAGGGTGTCCTCTATTGTGTCATGAAGCAGTCCGGTAACTATGGAGGGAACGTCAAGCTTCAAGTCTGCGAGTACAGAGGAAACCTCAAGAGGATGACTCAGGTACGGTTCTCCCGAAACTCTTTTCTGGCCGGAGTGGACCTTGGCCGAGTACACGTAAGCTTTCTTTATGGAGTCAAGATCTTCGTTCTCTATATCCGAGTAGGAAGCAACCTTGTCGATGATGTCGTTTAGCCTGATCACAGCAGAGTGAACACCTCACTTGAGCCCGAATTTTCTGAGAAAAGAAGGGCCGTATACATTCTCCGTCCTCGCGTCCCGGGTGGCTGCAAGCATCCGCTGACGGGAATCTTCTCCATTGCCCTTTCTTTGCGAAAGGATAACGGCCTCGATTCTCCCAGCCGCAATATCCACCTCATCATTAATTATAATATAATCATAGCACTTAGAGCAGGCCACCTCTTCCTTGACGATCCCGAGACGGATTGAGATGTCTCCGTCTTCTTCCGATTTCCTGTCCCTGAGCCTCTGCTCGAGAATCTCGATAGACGGAGGAACGACAAATATAAAAACCGCATCGTCAAACACCCCTCTTAACCTTTTCGCTCCCTGGACATCTATGTCCAGAATAACGTCAACACCCGTTTCGATCCATTTCTGGATATCGGCCCTCGGAGTACCGTAAAAGTTTCCGTGCACCTCCGCCCACTCTGCAAAAAAATCCCGCTCGATCATGCCTTGGAATTCTTCTCTGGGAACAAACTCGTAGTGCTCTCCGCGGACTTCTCCCGCACGCATCGGTCTTGTTGTGTAGGAAATGGAGAAACGGAGGTTTTCCACGTTTGACAGAACACGGGTGACAAGTGTTGTTTTTCCGCTTCCCGACGGACCGGAGATCACAAACAACTTCCCGCTCATGGTATTAAATTATAAACGTAAAAACCCCGATATTAAAACGGCACTTGCTGTCCTGCAACTTGTGATTTTCCGCCGATTCGGAATCAGGAAATATCAAAGCGGTCAAGGTTCATGACTTTGGTCCAGACAGCAACGAAATCCCGCACAAAAGCTTCTCCCGAATCATCACACGCATGAACTTCTGCAAGCGCCCGCAACTGCGAGTTGGACCCGAATATGAGATCAACTTCGGTAGCAGTCCATCTGATCTCGCCAGTCGCTCTGTCACGGCCTTCATAGAGACCTTCAGAATCAGCGGAGCGTTCCCATTCAGTCGACATATCAAGCAGGTTAACAAAGAAATCATTGTTCAGCGTTCCGACCCTGTCTGTAAACACTCCATGTCGCAACCCTCCGGCGTTTGCGCCGAGTGCCCGCATCCCTCCGAGCAGCACGGTCATCTCAGGCGCGGTAAGCGTCAGCAGGTGCGCCTTGTCGATCAGGAGTTCAGCCGGCGACTGCTGCTGACCGGCTGCGATATAATTGCGAAAGCCGTCCGCTTTCGGTTCAAGCACATCAAAGGCAGCCGCATCTGTCTGCTCTTCAGTGGCGTCCGTGCGGCCGGGCGTAAAGGGAAGATCCATAGAATGCCCCGCAGCCTCCGCCGCCTTTTCTACTGCAGCGCAGCCACCGAGCACTATGAGATCCGCAAGCGAAACGCATTTTCCAGTCGTCTGCGCTTTGTTAAAACGCTCCCCAACGGCCATCAGTGAAGACAACGTCTTGCTGAGTTCTTCGGGGTCGTTGGCATCCCAGTCCTTCTGGGGAGAAAGCCTTATACGCGCGCCGTTGGCGCCTCCCCTGCGGTCGGTGCCCCTGAAAGTGGAAGCTGAAGCCCATGCCGCCCGAACCAGTGCCTGGATCGAAAGCCCCTGGTCAAGTATCTCCTTTTTCAGAAGCGCAATGTCCTCTGCCTCAACAAGTTCATGATCAACAGCCGGCACCGGATCCTGCCAGATCTGAGGCTCGTGCGGAACCAGCGATCCGAGGCAGCAAGGATAAGGACCCATGTCGCGATGGGTAAGCTTGTACCACGCCTTTGCAAACGCCTTGGCCAGTTCATCCGGGTTTTCGTGAAAACGGCGTGAGATCGGTTCATACACGGGATCCATGCGCAGCGAGAGATCAGTGGTCGCCATTATCGTTGGAACCCGTTTTCCAGATCCGTTTGATTCGGGAGCAAGATCTTTGTCATCCACATCTTTTGCCGTCCATTGCCATGCGCCCGCGGGACTCTTGGTAAGCTCCCACTCATAACCGAAAAGCATGTCGAAAAAGCCATTGTCCCATACGGTTGGATTGGGGGTCCACGCGCCCTCAAGACCGCTTGTTATGGCGTCAGCGCCGTGTCCGCTCGCATGCTTGCTCGTCCATCCGAGACCCTGCTCCTCAATGCCGGCAGCCTCCGGCTCGGGACCAACGCAGGCTACGTCTCCGGCACCATGACACTTGCCGAATGTGTGTCCGCCTGCAATCAGGGCGACAGTTTCTTCATCGTCCATAGCCATGCGCCCGAAGGTTTCGCGGATATCGTGCGCCGCGGCAAGCGGGTCGGGCTTGGCGTTGGGTCCTTCGGGATTGACGTAGATAAGTCCCATCTGCACGGCGCCAAAAGGATTGTCAAGTTCGCGATCGCCGCTGTAACGCTCATCGCCCAGCCATTCGGTCTCGGAACCCCAGTAGATGTCTTCTTCCGGCTCCCATACGTCCTCGCGCCCGCCGGCAAAACCGAACGTCTTAAACCCCATGGACTCAAGAGCGCAGTTGCCAGCGAGAATCATAAGATCCGCCCAGGAAATTTTGCGGCCGTATTTCTTCTTTATCGGCCACAGAAGCCTGCGAGCCTTGTCGAGATTCGCATTGTCAGGCCAGCTGTTGAGAGGCGCAAAACGCTGCGTGCCGGATCGTGCTCCGCCTCGCCCGTCGTGGATTCGGTAGGTTCCCGCACTGTGCCACGCCATACGGATAAAAAGCGGCCCGTAATGACCGTAGTCAGCGGGCCACCAATCCTGGCTGTCCGTCATAAGCGCGTAGAGATCCTGTTTTACCGCTTCAAGATCAAGGGTCTGGAACTCCGCCGCGTAATCAAACTTCTCGCCCATAGGGTCCACAAGAGAAGAGTTCTGGTGAAGGATTTTCAGATTGAGCTGATTCGGCCACCAGTTCTGGTTAGCTATGCTGCCGGTCAACTTTGAACTGCTTGTGCCATGGGTTACCGGGCACTTTAGGGTGTCTTGGGTTTTATCCATATTTTCTCTCCAAAAATTAACACGTCGGGATGTATATGAACGCATGGAGACATAGTGAACTCAATATCGGACGTGCTCCACGCACTCGAGCAGAAAATATACCACTACCGCTATACAGGCTCAAGTTGGTGTATTGATACTAAAACAGGCTCCTGTTTAGAGCATCTTGAACATCTCGGGGAAATCGTCGATGATCTCAGAAAAGCTTTCCGCAACCCGGTCGGCAAACCCAAGTTCATCGCCGGAACACGAGTTAGATATACCGACGCATCTCATCCCGGCCCTTTTGGCCGCCAAAACACCGTGGGGAGAATCTTCAAATACAACACACTGGGCGGCCGTTATGGTGCCGTCGTAATCTTTTCTGAGCCTCTCAAGGCATTTAAGGTATACCTCGGGGGACGGTTTCGGGTTCTCCGTATCATCGGCTCCTATTATAAAACCGAAAAACTCGGAAAGATTTTTACTCCCCAGTATAAGGTTGATTTCTTCGGTTAACGCGCCGGAACCTATCGCCACATGAAATTTGCCCCGGATGGCCTCCAAGAACTCGACGACCCCCGGAAAAATTCTTATCCCCTCCCCCATCATTTCTTCAAAACAGATGCCTTTTTCTCTGACAAGCCGGGCAATCTCCTGTTCTGTGCAACGCTGTCCGTTATCCTCAAGAAACCTCCTGAAAAAGCTTTTGTCATCGCAGGCAAGGTACCGCAAGTAATAGTCGGCGGTCGAGAGCTTTAATCCGAGTGTTTCCACAGTTCTCTGAAAAGCTCTTAGGTGCAGGGGCTCGCTGTCAACTATAACCCCGTCAAAATCGAATATGACCGCTTTTATCATTCCGTTTCCCCGATTTGTGAGATATGGTATTTTACTGCCGGAAGAAGCCTATACAAAGAGTCTGCGAATAACACACAGACGGGAGAAAAAGAAAGATGGATTACTATAACCCCGAAGATCTCAAGAGATTTTCCGAGATCGGGGAGTTCAGAGAAGATCTCATGGACAAGTTTTTCGAGTACTACAACTCTGCAACGAGCGAGGAAGGGGCGCTTACAAAAAGGGAAAAAGCGCTCATAGCCCTGGCCGTGGCTCATACCGAAAAATGTCCTTACTGCATAGACGCATACACTACGCAGTGCCTAGAGACGGGAGCGGACCCGGAGCAGATGACTGAAGCCGTACATGTCGCCGCCTCAATGTCGGCCGGCATAAAGCTCATCCATGCAATCCAGATGCACAACACGCTGAAAAAGAACCGCGCCCTCTAGAAACAAAACGAGAAGAAAAACTGCCATGGAACAAGTTAACGGAAGCTCTCGAAGGATACGTTATGATCCAAGAAAAAACGAAGACAAACAATCATAATTTTTCCCGCAAACTAATCGACCAAGGTCTCGATACCGACCCTATTACGGTCGAAACCCTGCAGGTAAACATAACAAAGCTTTGCAACCAGGCCTGCACTCACTGTCACGTGGATGCCTCGCCCTGGAGAAGTGAGCAGATGAGCATTGAGGGCGTAGAGAGATGTCTTGAAATACTGAGCGAAAACGACTGCATTAAAAATCTTGACCTGACCGGAGGAGCTCCGGAGTTAAACCCCCATTTTGACTACTTCGTAAGGGAAGCCAGAAGTCTTGGTAAACACGTAATGGTAAGGCACAACCTGACCGTTACTCTCGACGGAAACCCCAGGACAGGAGAGGAAAAAACGTACATACCGAAGTTTTTTGCCGAAAACCGCGTCGAGGTTATATCCTCGCTTCCATATTACAGCAGCTATTTCACGGACAAGCAGAGGGGGAAAGGGGTCTTCGAAAAAAGCATAGAATCCCTAAGAATGCTTAACAGCGAAGGCTACGGGGGCGGGGAACTAAAACTTAACCTGGTATATAACCCCGTTGGGACTTTTCTTCCCCCGGACCAGAGGAGCCTTGAAGCGGACTTTAAGGCGAAACTCAAAAAGAACTACGGAATACGGTTCGATAACCTATACACACTGACCAAT
This sequence comes from Candidatus Dadabacteria bacterium, assembly GCA_009840385.1. Taxonomy (NCBI): domain Bacteria; kingdom Pseudomonadati; phylum Thermodesulfobacteriota; class Candidatus Dadabacteria; species Candidatus Dadabacteria bacterium. The sequence continues at coordinate 55,353 of VXNX01000006.1, read as the reverse complement.
ATGCCGATTAACAGGTTTGAGAAGGAACTGAGAAAACAGAACGCCTACGAAGAATATATCGAAAAGCTTGTAAACGCGTTTAATCCCGAAGCCGCAGACGGCATAATGTGCCGGAACCTGATCAGCGTAAGTCACGACGGAAAGATCTACGACTGCGACTTTAACCAGATGCTTGAGATGCAGGCCCGAAACGGAAACGGGGGGCTGACCATATTCAATTTCGACCTTAGCCAGGTGATCAAGAGAAAGATAAGATTCGGTGTTCACTGTTTCGGATGCACCGCAGGGGCCGGAAGCAGTTGCGGCGGCCAGACGGTATCCTGATTCCGAGGCTTTGCGGAATGTCCCAAAAAAACGATAATGCCCTGATCGTTTTTCTTAAGTATCCGGAAACAAAAAAAGTAAAAACGCGTTTGGGAAAAGACATAGGGGACCAGAGGGCCTCGGAACTCTACCGTGAAACGGCAAGTTTTATCGCCGACTCCTTCTCGGGTCAGAAGAACTGGAAAACTTTTTTCTTCTACACACCAGAAGAAAGGAAAAAGGAAATTTTTGAGTGGCTAGGCAACAGAGATGCATTTTTCTTGGCACAGGATGGAGAATCCCTCGGGCAGAGAATGTCCCGCGCGTTTGCAAAGTGTTTTTCACTAGGATTCAGAAACGTCGTCATCATAGGCACAGACTGCGTGATGATAACCGAAGAAGATTTGGAAACTGCGTTTTCGCTGCTCTCGGGAGGGAAATTCGAAGCGGTCCTGGGGCCGGCAACCGACGGGGGATACTATCTCCTCGGGCTATCCAGGAAAACGGACGCGGTTTTTCTGGACATGCAATGGAGCACTTCCCTAGTATTTAAAGAGACCGAAAGACGCATGAAGGCAAGCGGTCTGCGCCACGCCGTCATGAGAGAGCTTACGGATATTGACGAGGAAAAAGATATAAGCATAAAGGATATAATGACAAGGGACATGAAACTCGCGCGCAGACTGGAACAAGTCCTTTTGAAAGACCAAAAAATCCGTACCGAGAACAGCGGGGAGAAAAAACCGGCATGAATTCCGAAATTCTGGATGTGGGAATAGTTGCTTCTTTTTTCGCTGGAGTGATTGCGTTTCTTTCTCCTTGCATCCTTCCGCTTATGCCGGGTTACCTTTCAGTAGTAACGCATCTTTCACATGAAGATCTTTCAGACGCTCGGAACCTGCCCAAATTCTCAAGGGTTGTCGTACCGAGTCTTGTATTCATACTGGGATTCTCAACCGTATTTATCTCCCTAGGCGCATTCTCCTCCCAGCTTGGGGGAATGATCTCGGGCAACAAAACTTTTTTGCTCAGAATAGCCGGAATATTCATAATCCTTTTCGGAATATTCGTAATGGAGATCGTAAAGATCCCGTTTCTTGAGAAAGAACATAAAATCTCCCTCCCGCGGGAAAGGGGAAATCTTCTCGGAACTTATATTCTCGGTCTGGCGTTCGGCTTTGGCTGGACGCCATGCGTAGGACCTATTCTCGGATCCATACTACTCTACGCAAGCACAGTGGAAGGAACGCTAAACGCGGTTGGGCTGCTCGCGGTTTACTCACTCGGGATCGGCATACCGTTCATGCTGGTCGGTCTTGCGTTTAACAGCGCCATGAGATCTTTTGGAAGTGTCAGAAGATATTATCCGTATTATAAGTACGCGATAGGTTCGGGACTTATAATCATAGGAATAATGATGTTTTCAAACGAGATTCACTACTTGAATATCTACGGTCAGAAAATATTTGACGCAGTGGGAATAGATTTCTGGAAAAGGTTTTAGCCTAAAAACCAAAACCTAGATCGCATACATCTCGGATCACGCATCTCCATAGCTCAGGATTCCGTAGCTGTACACGCCGGCAAGAGCGGCGACGGAATCTACGGCTTCCGGAGCGACCCGTTTTCCGACTTCAAGCAGTTCCTTCGACTCCTCTACCTTCATGCCGTGGCTCTTTTCAAAAACGCTTAAGTCATCAAACCCGGTCACCCAAGTCACGTTGAAAGTTTTCTGGAACATATCAGTCGCCCTAACAACCTCAGGGTTTTCGTAGGTCCTGTTAATGACGCTCAATGGATAGTAGTCAAAAGCGATTTTGAACGAAGGAATTCTGGCACACAGGCTGCCAAAGAAGCTGTGAATCAGCTCAAGGGGAAGATACATGCTGTTTCCCTCCCAAAGAAAAAGTATCGGAGAGTTGATGTCAAAGCCCACCTTGATGAGTTCTTCCGGCAGGTCAACTTCAAGATAGTTGCATGGTATGCTTGCGCATGGCGTAACGCCGTGGTTTTCAAGAACCTTGCGTTTGAACTCCAAAACGGCTGGCTGATCAATATCGCAGAAACGCACTCCCTCGGCCTGGAAGACCAGGGAACGCATGTCAAACCCGCAGCCAAGTATGACAATCTGCTTCATGCCGGTTTGAATCTCGCGTCTTGTGATTTCATCCAGTATGCAGAAGCGGTAACGGAGAATTTCAACCGATTCCGGAAGAATTTTTGTTACCCTGTCGACCTTCTCCCTTATCTCGTCCGTAACAAACCAGTGGGCGTACGGATCGTTGAACACGCGGTGTTCACGGTTTCTTTCCATTTCCCTGTAGCAGGCTACGGCAAACGCGGTTGCTCCAACTTCGTTTATGTCTGACATGGCAGGTCCATATAAGAAAATTACGCGGGCTGCGCACTCAGCAGAAACAGCCTGCGGGATGCGGCCCCCTCCCCGTTATCAAGATATGTTCTATTACGGCGTTGACAAGTAAAAACCTTTTCGGACTTCGCAGCAAAATACCCGAAGCAAGCAGGGAGTGAAACCAGGCGATATCGAAATCCTGCAGTCAATTAGATAGTTAACCCTCAAAATTTGTTGACTCTGAATAAATATTTTTTATATTTGTTACGTTTAAATATAGGGGTGGAGGTAAAAGTGCCTTTATACGAATATGAGTGCTGTGATTGCGGAGAGGAATTTGAAGTTCTGGTACTTGACTCCGGTGAAATCATAAAGTGCGTGAGCTGCGATTCGCAGAACGTCGGAAAGCAGTTCTCGACCTTCGGATTAGGTGGTGGCAGTGAGAACTCGGGAATTTCCGAGAGCGAGGACTCAGGAAGTTGCTCACAACCATCCTGCTCTTGCTGCTGCTGATTTCCCGGTGCAATTGCACAAAACTTATCTCTGTATATAATTAACTCTTCATTTTAAAACACCCGACGGAGGATCGGTCAAGAAATGTGCGAAGGCGATAAAAATATGAAGGAAGCCGCTCTTGAATATCATAGAAGCGGAAGAAAAGGAAAACTTGAAGTCGTACCAACAAAGCCCTGCGACACGGCCTGGGAACTTTCCCTCGCATACTCCCCTGGAGTCGCTGAGCCCTGCAGGGAAATAGACAAGGACGAAGATCTCTCTTATGAATACACCAACAGAGGAAATCTGGTCGCGGTGGCTTCGAACGGCACCGCAATACTAGGACTCGGAAACCTAGGAGCCCTGGCGGGAAAACCCGTAATGGAAGGGAAAGGGGTGCTTTTCAAGAAGTTCGCAGACGTTGACGCCTACGACATTGAAATAGATACCGATGATCCAGACGAATTCATAAAGACCGTAAAATACCTTGAGCCCACTTTTGGCGGTATTAACCTCGAAGATATAAAAGCCCCTGAATGCTTCTACATAGAAGATAAGCTGAAAGAGGAAATGGACATACCCGTCTTTCACGACGATCAGCACGGGACCGCTATAATATCGGGTGCTGGACTTCTTAACGCCTGTGAGATTACCGGGAAAAAGATGAGCGAACTCAAAATGGCGTTTAACGGCGCCGGAGCGTCAGCAATCGCGTGTGCCGAGTTCTTCATAGCGCTCGGAGCAAAAAGGGAAAACATAATAATGTGCGACAGCAGGGGCGTAATTTACGAGGGAAGAAACGCCGGGCTTAACCCTCAGAAGGAGAGATTTCTTGTCGATACGGACAAAAGAACCATAGGGGATGCACTGGTTGGGGCCGATGTGTTTGTCGGACTCTCAAACGGCGGAGCCATTAATCAGCAAGACGTTAAGAACATGGCGAAAAATCCTATAATATTCGCCATGGCGAATCCCGACCCCGAGATACTTCCAGCTGACGCAAAGGAGGCCAGAAGCGACGTGATAACTGCCACGGGTCGGTCTGACTTCGCAAACCAGGTGAACAACGTTCTGGGGTTCCCCTTTATTTTCAGGGGAGCGCTTGACGTAAGGGCGACGAAAATAAACGACGAAATGAAAGTCGCGGCTGCGTATTCCCTTGCGGCGCTTGCCAAGGAACCAGTGCCTGAAAAGGTGGCTAAAGCCTACGGAAACCAGAAATTTGAGTTCGGTCCGGACTATATAGTCCCCAAGCCGTTTGATCCCAGGGTTCTGGTATGGGAATCGGCCGCTGTCGCTCAAGCCGCGATGGAAACCGGCGTTTCCAGAATCAACATCGATCTCGATTCCTATAAGAAGAGCCTGGAAGATAAGATAAAAGACCTGCTCTAGGAAGAAAAACTGACGTTTTGCGAGACCGCCTCAACTTGCCGGCAACTTAATTTCCAGCTTGCGTACGGAGGAGTTCCGACCTCTATCTGATCCATTGATAAAAGCAGTCATATTTGACATGGATGGAGTCATAATAGACAGTGAACCCCTGTGGGAGAAAAGCGAGTCTATTATGCTCAAGCAAAAGGGGTTTGCAGGCGACGAAAGCTACAGAAAGGAATACAGAAAGAAAATAATGGGGCTTAGCCAGAGAGATTCTGTAAAGCTTCTCAAAGAAACTTTCGGCCTCGATGAATCCCCCGAGGAAATTCTCAATGCCCGCCTTGAAATCCTTCTCGAACTCTATGAAAAAGACCTTAGGCTTGTTGACGGGGTTCCCGAACTCCTTAAAACCCTAAGCGGTGAAAAATATATAAAAACGGCTCTGGCCTCAGGCTCACCCATGAAAGTGATAGAGTTCGTTCTTAAGAAATTCTCTCTTTCGGACACTTTCGGGATAAAAGTTTCCGGAGACTGCGTGGAAAGGGGAAAACCTCACCCCGACATATACCTTGAAACCGCAGGACGTCTTGGGGTCAGCCCGGGAGAATGCGTCGCGATTGAAGATTCCATAAACGGTATAGTGTCGGCCAAGGAAGCCGGCATGCACTGTATCGCGGTACCCGACCCGAGAATAGCCCCAGAGGATTACCCTCAGGCCGATATTTTCAGAAAAAGCATTTCGGAAATCCGTCTCGAAGACATAAAGAGCTTCTCGTAAAACTAAAAGGGCCTAGGACCAGGAGCCATGAATTCGGGACCTATGGGATTGGGGACGAAAGCATCAAGTATCGCGTCTATTTCATTCATTGAATCGTCGTCTATCATCCATCCGACAGTGCCCGCAATATCATCTAGCTGGCCGGGGCGCCTAGCTCCCCAAAGCGTAATATCGTTTCCGCATTTGTCGAGAACCCACCTGACGGAGAGTTCAAGCACGTTTTTTCCAAAACGCTCGGAGGCAAGTTCCCCCAGTTTTTCGACCGCGCCAAGATAATTATCATAGACAGGTCTTCGAAACTTGGGATCAAAATTTCTCAGGTCATCCCCTGGGAACTCCGAGTCAGTTTTTAGTTTCCCTCCCAGAAGTCCCCTGCACAAAGCTCCGTAGAGAAGCATTGTAACCCCCTGCTCCTCACACCAGGGAAGCACGTCGTCCTCAATTCCTCTCTCAAAAAGATTGTAGGGAGGCTGGCTTGAGTTAAGCGAGCACACAGAACGAAAAACCTCCATCTGCTCAACCGAGTAGTTGCTTACTCCGACAGCCCTTATCTTTCCGCTTTCAAGAAGTTCCGCCATTGCCCCCGCGGTTTCCTCAATGGGCGCAAGCGGGTCGGGCCAGTGAATCTGATAAAGATCTATCCGATCGGTGCGAAGCCTTCTGAGGGAATCGTCAACCTCCTTGCGTATTCTCTGCGGCAGGGAGTTTCTGAATATTCCTCCCCTCTCCCACTCAAGCCCCACTTTGGTCGCGATTATCAGTTCATCCCTCATCCCGCTCTGAGAAACCGCTTCTCCCACGATTTCTTCGGAGACACCAAAGCCGTAAATCGGAGCGGTATCAATGAGATTCACCCCGTTATCAAATGCCTCGTATATCGTCCTGACGCATTCCTTCCTGTCGCTCCCTCCCCAGAGCCATCCTCCCATTGCCCAGGTCCCAAGGCCTATCCTCGACGAACTGATTTCCGTACCGGCAATTTCTACAAATTCCATTATCTCTGCCTCCGGTTCTCTATGATCTCAGGAAATGGATCTCACACCTCGCGGGTTGCTTCCGCCAGCGAAAAAAGAAGGTCTCTGGCTTCAGCGGTTGAGCGGACTCTGTATTTGGCTTTTGACGGTCCGAAACCCACCTTTATGGAATAAGCATCTTCGGGGAGTTCCTCAAAAATATCCTCATCCGTCCAGTCATCTCCTATCGATATGATGAGGTCCCATTTTTTCCCTTTTAGCCACTGAGAGGCCGCCTTGCCTTTATTTATGAAAGAGCCTTTGATCTCCACAACCTTGTTTCCCTCAAGCACACCGATCTCAAGATTTGCCGTTATGTGCGAGAGCATATCCTTAAGCTCCCCCACCCTCACGATTGAGAGTGCCGGATCAACTTTTCTGTAGTGCCACGCCAGGGAGAAATTTTTCTCCTCGATAAGCGACCCGGGAGTCCTGTCGACAAACACTTCCAGTATGGGTCGTATTTCTTCCTTCCATCCTTCCGAGATAATATCTACCATCTTCCACTTCCCGCGTCTTATCCAGAGACCGTGTTCCGCCGCAAGACCGTTTGTGACCTCTCCAAGCCAGTTGGTAAGAGTCTTTCTGTCTCTGCCGCTTATGATAACGAGTTCATTCTTTCTTCTCGAGGAAAGAACCTCGAGCGCGGAATAGAGTTCCGGGTCAGGTTTAGCATCCTGGGGATTATTCTTGAAAGATACAAGAGAACCGTCGTAATCAAGCAGAAAAAGACACTTCTTGCTCTCCCTGTATTTTTCAATCAGTTCGCTCGTCATTTCTGGGCTAAGTCTTCGGGCGAACATTTTAAGCTGTCTTTCCTTGGTTTCGTCAAGCCTCTCCATAAAGTCTGCAGTCCATCTCCTGATATCGTATCTGCCAAGGCGCCTCTGCATCGTTTTCATACGTCTTTTCTGCTCCGTTTTGGTCATTCCGAGGGCGGTTTCCAGAGCCCGAGAAGTAGCTTCGAGGTCATTGGGGTTTATGATTATGGCTTCGCTCAGTTCCTGCGCGGTTCCTGCCATCTCACCAAGTATGAGCACGCCGGCTCTATTCTGTCTAGCGGCCACGTACTCCTTGGCAATTAGGTTCATGCCGTCGCGAAGGGGGGTAATGAAAAGAATGTCCGCGGCCAGGTAAAGAGAAATCAGATCTTCGAAACCGAAAGATCTGTACATGTAGTAAATTGGGTTCCAGCCGATCGTTCCGTAGCGACCGTTTATAGCCCCAACCATATTGTCAACTTCATTCTTCAGTATCTTGTAGTGGACTACTTCTGTTCTCGAAGGTACCGCTACGAGCAAAAGAACCACCTTGCCCCTGATTTTCGGGTTTTTCTCTAGGAAAAGATCAAATGCCCTGAGTCTCTCCGGAATTCCTTTTGAGTAATCAAGACGGTCTATGGAAAGGATGATCTTCTGGTCGGTCCCCAGAAGATCTTTGAACTCGTCTTTTCTTCTCTGAATGCTTCGATTCTTTGTCGCGGAGGAAAATTTCTTGTAATCGATTCCCATGGGAAAAGTATCGGTTCTTATCTCTCTTTCCCCGATTATAAACCGGCCGAGAGAATGCTCGTGTCCGAGTATTCTTCTCACGCTTTCGGCAAAATGCCTTACGTAATCGAAAGTGTGAAAACCTATGAGGTCAGCTCCGGTAAGTCCTTGTATTATTTCCCGGCACCACGGAATAAGCCTGAAAATTTCTGAAGACGGAAAGGGTATATGGAGAAAAAAGCCGATACTTGATCTGGGCAACTGCTTTTTTACAAGCTCGGGGACAAGCATCAGATGATAATCGTGAACCCAAATGTAATCCCCTTCACCGGCCACATCCAGTATGGCGCTGGCGAACTTGCTGTTGACCCTGATATATGATTCCCAGAACTCTTTTTTATAAGTTCCGTACTGGACGAAGTAATGAAAAATAGGCCATATCACCTCGTTGCAGAAACCCTGGTAATAGTCTTTTACCTCTTCAGCGGTAAGGTTCACGGGATAAAAATTCTCTTCTCCGAGCCGGCGCTGCACTTCCGCAACCTGTTTCTTCGAGAGATTCTCGTAATCTATCCCCGGCCACCCTATCCAGCATTTCTCATAATCGGTATCCAAAGAACTCAGCCCCGTAGCCACACCTCCCACACTCGGTTCAAAAGAAAGTTTTCCGTTCTCCTCCCGTACGGTTGTCGGCAACCTGTTGGACACAATGATAAGTTTTTTCATGAAAACCTATTATAATAAAAAGGCAGTTTCAGGAATGATAACCAAAAGAAAACTTAAGGCTAGAAAAAAGGGATCCTTGTATGAAAATATCAAACGCGGTCTCGAAAATCCTCACTGTCCTCATCATAGCCCTGCTTGCCTACACTCTTTGGAACGGGCTTTCGGGAAAGGGAAAGGTTGAGATCCCCTCACAGCTTGTAGGACAACCCGCGCCCGAGTTCGTGCTGGAATCATTTAGCGGCGAAAGAGTGAGACTCTCGGATTTCAGGGGAAAAACATTGCTTGTGAATTTCTGGGCATCCTGGTGCCATCCCTGCAGAGAAGAAGCCCCGGTGCTTGAAAAAGCCTACATGTCTCTTTCAGGCAAACAGGTCGAGTTCATAGGAATAAACGTAATGGACGACAGAAAAAGCGCGGAGGAATACATAAAATCCTTCGGGGGAACGTTCGTCAACATTTATGACCCGGAGAACAGGATACATCTTGATTATGGAGTAGGAGGAGTTCCAGAAACCTTCTTCGTAAATCCCGAGGGAATCATAACCGGCAAACACAGGGGACCGCTCACGGAGAAAATGATCATGCGCTATATTGAAAACGCAACTACTTACAACGCTCAGAACGGGGAAATTAAAAATCTATGAACTCTTCTCTTCGTAAAACTCTAAGCATGGGACTTTTCTTGTCCCTAGCCTTTTTCATCGCCTTCCATGTGGGTGCAGACACGCTTGAAGACCAAATAGCCGACATCGCAGGAGAACTCATGTGCCCCGTGTGCGAGGGACAGAGCGTCGCGGAGTCAAACGCACAGCTTGCCCGGGACATGAGGGCTGTCATTAAAACAAAGCTTCTTGAAGGAAACTCGAGGGAAGAAATAATAGATTATTTTGTTGCCAGCTATGGAGAAACTATTCTCGCATCCCCTCCACCGAGGGGATTCAGCGCGATTTTATGGCTTTTGCCCATACTCTCTGTTCTCATCGGCGGAGCGATAATCCTGAGAACTATTTACGCATACAAAGTTGAGGAAAAGAAATAACCAAAGAAGCGGTTAGCCGAGAAACTCGCTGCATGCCTCAAGTATGGGCCTCTTTCCATCTGCGGGATCAAACCATTTTATGCTGTCATCCGCGCGGAGCCAGGTGGACTGTCTTTTGGAAAATCTTTTCGTGTCCGTCTTTATTTTTTCAACCGCCGTCTTCAGATCAAGCTGACCATCGAGGAATTCATTGATCCGCTTGTAACCTATAGACTTCATAGGTTTTAAGTCAGGTCCGTATCCCCTAACTCTTATGGCCTCGACCTCTTCAACCCAGCCACGGCCAATCATCGCATCGACTCTTTCGTCTATAGTGCGGCGCAGTTGCTCCCGCTCCCCGAGGAGACCTATCTTAAGCGCATTAAACCTTTGTTCCGCAAAACCGTGGCGCCGCTGGTGATCCGACATTCTCTCCCCAGTTGCATGATAGACCTCCAGCGCCCTCTCAATTCTTACGTAATCATTCGGATTTATCCGCCCGGCGGACACCGGGTCTATGGATTCAAGTCTTTTGTAAAGGGACACGACTCCCTTCGCATCCCTCTCCCGCGCGAGGCTATCTCTGAATTCCCGATCAATCTCAACGCCTTCAAGAAGCCCGTAAAGAAGGGCCTTTACGTAAAGAAAAGTTCCCCCGACCACAACTATTTTCTTGCCGTCCGCGACAAGCCTACTGATGCGATCAAGGGCAAGCCTCATGTAAGTGCCGGCGTTAAAACCCTCGTCGGGGTCTACAATATCTATAAGGAAATGGGGAATTTCCCGTCTTTGCTCTTCGGTGGGTTTGGCACTGCCTATATCGAAATGCCTGTAGACCTGAACGGAATCGGCGCTTATTATGCAAGCGCCGGTTCTGCCGGCTATTTCCAGTGCAATTTCGGTTTTGCCCGAAGCTGTAGGTCCTAAGACAACTATCAGCTTCGGTTTTTCCCGAGAAAGACTCAACTGCGCGGATTAGTCGGAAACTCTGTAATCTTCTATGTTCTGGTCAAGCACGGCCTTTCTGCTGAGCCTCACCCTTCCGTCACGCTCAACCGCGAGGCACTTTACTAGAACCTCATCCTTTTCGTTCAGGATATCGGTTACCTTTTCGACCCTGCGGTTTTCAAGTTCGGAAATGTGCAGAAGCCCGTCTTTTCCAGGACCCAGCTCAACTATCGCTCCGAAATCCAGGATACGCTTAACCACGCCGACATAGAGCTTGCCGGCAACGACATCCTCAACGATTCTTTTTATATAATTCTCAGCTTTCTTGCAGGCTTCATAATCGGGGGAGAAAATCTTGACCAGACCGTCATCCTGTATATCTATCTGCGCTCCCGTGTCCTCGACTATCTGCTTTATAGTCTTGCCGCCGGAGCCTATAACAACCTTGACCTTATCCGGCTTTACCTGGATCGTAAGGATTCTCGGAGCGTATTCGGAAAGCTCTTCTTTGGGTCCGCTAATTACCTCTTCCATCTTCCCGAGGATATGCATTCTGCCATCTTTTGCCTGAGCAAGTGCGGTTGTGAGAACATCTTCGTTTATGCCGGTTATTTTAATATCCATCTGCAAGGCGGTAATACCGCCCTGGGTGCCAGCCACCTTGAAATCCATGTCCCCAAGGTGGTCCTCATCACCAAGAATATCAGAGAGAACGACGAAATTGTCCCCTTCCTTTATAAGTCCCATAGCTATGCCGGCCACGGGGGCACTTATAGGCACGCCCGCGTCCATAAGAGACATCGAGGAACCGCACACAGTCGCCATTGAGGAGGAACCGTTTGATTCAAGTATTTCGGAAACGATCCTGATAGTGTAGGGAAAGTCTTCTTTATCCGGCAACACGGGTTCTATCGCCCGGGCGGCAAGCGCGCCGTGCCCTATTTCTCTTCTGCCGGGACCCAGCCGGAAGCTCGTCTCTCCGACGGAGTAGGGAGGAAAGTTGTAATGCAGCATGAAACTTCTTGTCTGGTCGCCTTCAAGCGCGTCTATTCTCTGCTCGTCGTATGAACTTCCCAGGGTCGTGACGACTATGGCCTGGGTTTCCCCGCGGGTAAAGAGCGCTGAACCGTGGGTTCTCTCAAGAAGACCCACTTCACCCCATATGGGCCTTACCGTCGTGTAGTCCCTTCCGTCGGGTCTTGTACCCTCCACTATCTTGCTTCTCACGGAATCTTTGATCAACTCCTCAAACGACTTGTCAATCTTGGATTTGTCTTCCGGGCGTTCCTCAACCAGTTTTTTTACCGTTTCTTCATAAGCTTGGTTTATAAGTTTCTTTCTGCCGTCCTTTGAATCAGCCACTATCCCCTGCTCAAGAGAAGGGAGCGCGGATGAACGAACCTCGCTTTCAAGCGCTTCGTCCGTTTCGACGGCGGGGACTTCTCTTTTTTCCTTCCCGATTCCTTCAACGAAACGGTTCTCGAAAGAAACGATTTCCTTAATCCCCCCGTGGGCAACCATGAGAGCTTCCACCACCTCGGCCTCGCTTACTTCCTTCGCGCCGCCCTCGACCATCACGATGGCCTCTTCTGTGCCCGCGACGGTTATTTCCATAGTGCTGGTTTCAAGCTGCTCGGGAGAGGGGTTTATAACAAGCTCGCCGTCTACTTTTCCGACGGTAAGAGCCGCTATGGGCCCGGCAAACGGAACATCCGATACCATAAGCGCAGCTGAAGACGCTATCACCGACAGAACGTCCGTAGCGTTTCTGCCGTCAGCGGAAATAACCGTAACTATAACCTGGGTGGAATAAGAAAAGCCCTTGGGTATAAGCGGCCTTACCGGCCTGTCAATAAGCCTTGACGTAAGGATTTCCTTTTCGCTGGGACGTCCTTCCCTCTTAAAATAACCTCCGGGAATTTTCCCGGCCGCGAATGATTTTTCCTGATAGTTAACCGTAAGCGGCAGGAAATCATCTTCTATTTTTTCTTCCGAGGCAACGACCGTGGCAAGCACGGTAGTTCCTCCGCAGGAAGCGAGCACCGCTCCGTTTGCCTGTTTGGCAAGCCTTCCTGTTTCAAGGCGCAGCTTAGCTCCGAACAGCTCCGCTTCCATTTCTCTTGTTTGTTCAGTCAATTCATTTCCTCCAAAACATTACTTCCTTATCTTCTTAGCCCAAGGGTCTCAATCAGCTTACCGTACTCTTCCGGTCTTACCCTCTTTACGTAATTGAGCAGCTTTCTTCTCTTGGCGACCATTGAAACCAGTCCTTTTCTTGAATGGTTGTCCTTGGGCGCCCTTTTCACATGCTCCGACAGTTCCTGTATCTTTCCGTTCAGAATCCCTATCTGAACCTCGGCCGAACCCACGTCGTTCTCATGCTTCTGAAACTCGCTTATGATTCGCACCTTATCTTCCTTTTGCAAAGACATAAATTACTTCCTCCTAGACCCTTGCCTGATCAGTTAAACACTCTTAAATGCCGAAACACTATATCCTTATCTCCCATATACTCAAATTCATCGGAATCAGTTTTCGCCTCACAGATGGAAAGAATCGTCTTCCGGCAAAACACGGTGATTATATCCCTATTTTTAAATTCGGGCAATTCCACGCCCGAAAGGGCTTCTCGGGAAAGAGGGATTCCGTTACGCACACTCTCGCACAGACCCCCTTCCAGATAAACCCTCGGATAGCCCGCCAGGACCTCATCCAACGGAAGAATATTGTAGTTTCCGGACTCCACATCCTCAATACTGTTTGCATCGCTTAGCGCAAAGGGACCGCTTCTAAGCCTCCTGAGTTCGGAAAGATGGGCCCCGCAGCCCAGTTTCCCCCCGGCATCCGAGGCAATCACCCTTACGTAGGTTCCCCGGGAACACCTAACGTAAAAAGTCGCTTTCGGGTAAGAGAAGTGAAGAAGCCTTATTTCCTCTATCCTAACCCTCTTCGGTTCCCTTTCAATCTCCTTTCCAGCTCTCGCGAGGGCGTAGAGCTTCGTACCCGAAACCTTCGCGGCTGAATACATAGGGGGAACCTGCATTATCTCTCCCGAAAACCCTTCTATAACCTCCCGCACCTCATCCCTGCCGATATGTTCCGCGCTCACCCGCCCGGTGACCGTGCCGGTGTCGTCCATGGTATCGGTTGATACGCCTAAAGTCATCTCGGCCTCGTATTCCTTTATATCGTCTCTGAGGTAAGGAATAGCTTTTGTCGCCTGGTCAAAGCACACGGGCAGAACTCCAGTCGCAAACGGGTCCAGGGTTCCCGTATGACCCGCCTTTTTCGCTCCCACGGCTTTTTTTACCCTGTTAAGCGCCTGGGCGGATGTACAGCCCCTGGGTTTATCGAGAATCATGACTCCGTCCATCACATCGCTTTCTCGATCGAACTGAGAAGCCTTCGCTTTACGGTATCAAGCGGAGCGGAAATCACGCAGCCTGCGGCCCTGCGGTGTCCTCCCCCGCCGTAGCGCCCGGCAATCCGCGCCACGTCCACGTACTCCTTGGAGCGTAGGCTCACTTTCCAATCTAGAGCGGATTCCTGTCTCAGGAAAACCGCGACTTCAATCCCTTCAATCGACCTCGCCATGCTCACAATACCTTCGGTATGCTCTTTTTCGGTGCCGGTCTGTTCGAACATTTCGCTTGACACGTGCAGAAAAGCGATTTTCCCGGCTACCTCGAGGGTGTTCATTGCCAAGGTTCTCAGCATAACCTTTCTGAGAGGTTCATTATCATAGATGAGTCTTGAGATCTTCTCCGGGTCGGCTCCGTGGTCGACCAGTTCAGCGGCGATTGTGAATGTCTCAGAACAGGTGTTCGAATACCGGAAAGAACCCGTATCGCCGACTATCGTGGAGAAAAGACACTCCGCAACCTCCGGGCTTATGAAAATCCCGATCCGCTTTATCATTCTGTAGAGAATAACTCCCGTAGAAGATGCTTTTTCATCTATAAGGCAGTACTCAGAGTTCGCGCCGTTGCTCGCATGGTGGTCAACAAATGCGAGCGTAAAATCGTTGTTCGAGATTAAATTCTCAAATTCTCTTCCAGGTCGAGAGATATCAGCGCAGTCAAGAAGCATTACCACTTCCACGTCATCCGTAACGTGATCAAGAGAATCGGTGAGGCCTGAGCACCCGGGAAGAAACCGCAGGTGATCAGGAACCCCGTCTTTGTTGTACATAATCACATCCTTCCCCAGCTCGCGAAGAACAAGCGCCATAGCTATGGTTGAACCCAGAGCGTCGCAATCCGGATTCTCGTGGGAAACGACGAGAAATCTCTGGTTTGCCCCTATAAGATTAAGGATATTGTCCAGGTTACTCATCCGACACACCCCTTATCAGTTCGTCAATCCTCGCCCGTTTTTCCACAAGAGCGTCATACTCGAATTCTATGTTCGGGATTTTTTTTATCCTCAGTTTTTTTAAGAGGGCACTTCTTATGTAGCCGGTGGCGTTTTTTAGCCCTTCGAGCATCTCTTGGGTATCTGAGTGTTCGTCAAAAGACGTGAAAAAAACCTTCGCGTAACCCATGTCGTCTGTAACTCTCACAGCCGTTATACTCACTGACGACACCCTCGGATCCTTGATCTTTCCGCGCACCAGCATCTCGGATATTTCTTTTATGAGAAGATCGGATATCCGCGCAGATCTTTTGTAGCTGTGAGCCATTTTCGGTCACCTAGAAATGGAGGATCTCTATCTCTTTCTCCCCCATGCGGAAATTTCCCGTGCTTTCAATATAGGAAATCACTTTGTCCAGAACAGAATTTACCAGAGAGGCATCGTTGGAAACGTATCCAAGCCCTATAGTAGCCTTGTCTTTTAGGTCCAGGGAATCAACTTCAGTCATGGATAGGCTCGGGAATTTTGACCTTGCTCTTTCCACAAGGCTTTTGATCAGGCGCCTTTTATCTTTCAAAGACCTGTTGCCCGACATGTAGAGTTCAAATCTCGCTATGCCCACAACCATTTAAGACCTAGATATCAAAGCTCCTGTTTTATCTCCTCGAGCTTATAGAGTTCAAAGACATCACCTTGCTTCACGTCGTTGAAATTCTCTATCGTTATACCGCATTCGTATCCAGAGAGAACCTCTTTCACGTCTTCCTTGAAACGTCTAAGAGAACTTACCTTGCCGTCAAAAACGATCGTACCATCCCGAACCACCCTGATGCTGTTGTCCCTGCTTACCTTTCCGTCAGAAACCATGCATCCGGCGATAGTTCCCACCCTCGACACGTGGAAAAGCTCCTTGACATCCATATGGGCAACCACGACTTCCTTCTGCAAGGGCTCGAGAAGTCCCTCCATCGCGCTTTTTATCCGGTTCACAACATCGTAAATTATGGAATGAAGCTCAAGGGAAACTCCTTCTTTCTCAGAAATCCTAAGCGCATTCGCATCCGGGCGGACGTTAAACCCTATCACCACCGCGTTTGACGCGCTTGCCAGAACCACGTCTGTTTCGTTTATCCCTCCCGCTCCGGAGTGAACGATCTTAACCCTGCACTTCTCGGTCGAGAGTTTCTCAACGGAGTCCCTGAGCGCCTCGACCGATCCCTGGGTATCCGCCTTTATTATGAGTGAAAGTTCCTTGGCTTCTTCGTTCTCAATGGAATTGAAAAGATCCTCAAGCGAAAGTTTCGGAGTGGCAATCACCTTGCGGGACCTGATCTTGCTCTGGCGGTGAGAGGTTATCTCCCTGGCGGTCTTTTCATCCTTTACTACGTGGAATTTTTCCCCGGCTTCGGCAACTCCCGAAAGACCCATTATCTTGACCGGCAGCGAAGGGCCGACGCTTTTTACCGTTTTGCCCTTGTCGTCGGTGAGAGCTCTTATTTTTCCGCTGTGAACTCCCGATACGACGCAATCTCCGACCCGAAGAGTCCCTTCCTTCACGATAACCGTGGAGACGGCTCCCCTGCCCTTGTCAAGTTCAGCCTCTACCACCACGCCGTTTGCCTTTTTATCGGGCGACGCCTTGAGTTCAAGTATGTCGGCTTGGAGCAGCACCAGTTCAAGGAGTTCGCTTATACCCTTTTTCTTTTTCGCGGAGACCTCAGCAAAAAGCGTGTCTCCTCCCCACTGTTCCGATATGAGACCTATTTCGGAAAGTTCCCTCCTGATTTTTTCAATATCCGCGCCTTCCTTGTCTACTTTGTTTATGGCCACTATGATCGGAACTCCGGCCGCCTTAGCATGGTTTACAGCTTCAACCGTCTGGGGCATTACTCCGTCATCCGCCGCCACGACCAGAATGACTATATCCGTTATGCTTGCGCCGCGAGCTCGCATTGAAGTAAACGCCTCGTGGCCCGGCGTATCCACGAAGGCTATGGTTGAATCTTTTATCTTCACCGCGTAGGCGCCTATGTGCTGCGTTATTCCGCCGGCCTCTCCCGCGACAACATCGGTTTCCCTTATAGAGTCAAGAAGGGTAGTCTTGCCGTGGTCAACATGCCCCATGACCGTAACCACCGGCGGACGCGGCATTTTCTCTGTGTCCTGCGATTCGTCTTGATCAAAAAGCAGGTCCTCCTCGACAAATCTCTCAACGGTCACGTTAAAGCCAAATTCATCGGCGACAAGTTCAGCTGTATCGCTGTCAATCGACTGGTTGATCGTGGCACCCGTACCCATGGTCATGAGCTTCTTAACGACTTCCGACGCCTTCACGCTCATCAGCTTCGCAAGATCGGAAACCACTATCGTTTCGCCGACCTTTATGTTCCTCTTCGAAGTATGGACAGGGGAAACGGGAAGAACTCGCGCGTCCTGGCCGTCGGCCGGGTAAGCCCCCCTGTTTTTTCCGGCTCCGTCAAAATTCTGCCTAAGCTTGGGTTTCTTGTTCTGTATTACGTATTCTTTTCTGCTCGGAACCTTGGTCCGAAACGCCCTTTTAAGCTGCTCGAGGGTCTCTTCATCGTGTATCTCCTCTTTTAGGACCTTGGTTTTTCTTGCTTTCTTCTTCGGCTGCTTTGGCGCTTCCCGCTCATCTGTTTCCTCGACGATTTTTTCGGGTTCGGGGGACGGTTCGGGCTTAAGCTCAATATCGTCTTCCTGCGGAACCTCGACCCCGGCTTCGGGCGGCGGTGCGACTTCCAGCGCCTCTTCGGGTGCCGCTTCGCTCTCGGCGCTCGGAACTTCGACCACCTCTGCCTCCACGGACTCGGGCGGGGCGGGAATTTCGAGATCCGGGGGAGCCTCCGCAGCTTCTGCGGCGACCGGGGCGGCCTCTTTTACCTCCTCGGGCTCCGGTTTTACAACCTTCTTTCTTCTTCTGATAACCCTGGAACCCGTTCTTCTTTCAACGAAGTCGCCCGTTTCGGATTTGAAAACCTTTACGGTTTCCTTCTGCTTCTCCACTGTTTTTTGGGAATCGTCTTCGGGAATTACGGGAACAAATGCCTTTCTTATTTTATCGGCATCTATTTTCGAGACTACGTTTTGATGACTCGTAACTTTCATTCCAAGTTTCGCACTCTGGGCTATTACCTCTTTACTGCTTACTCCCAGTTCTTTGGCTATCTGATGTATTCTGACTTTAGGCATATTTCAAAAAAGTCTGTTCCCCCTGCGGGGCTGTGGTTTTTCCTAGTCGCCCTTTCCCAAATCTCCTACCTCTTCGTCACTAGGCGATGATGGTTGAACCTCTTCTCCGTCCGAAGCCGCTTCGGCCTCGCTTTCGACAGGCATTTCCTCAAGCTTTTCCATAAGCGCCACGCGGGCCGCTTTCTGGAGCGTGGAAACCTCTTCTTCACTGAGGCTCCCCACCTTCATGAGCACATCCGGCTCGCAAAAAGCTATGTGTTCGAGGGAATAGAACCCGTCATTATAAAGCAGGCTCGCTGTAACCTCGCTCACAGACGGCAGACTCGTAAGAAGGGAAAGCACCTCCTGCTGTTCCTGTTTGACCCTGGATTCGGTTTTTATATCAATTTTCCACTCGGTAAGCTGCGACGCGAGCCTTACGTTTTGCCCCTTCCTTCCGATGGCAAGAGAAAGCTGGTCATCGTCGACTATAACCTCCATTGAGCGGCTGTTCTCATCAATGACAACCTTGTTGACGACAGCCGGAGAAAGGGCGTTGCAGACGTAGCGTGCGGGATCTTCTGACCAGGGAACTATATCAACCTTCTCTCCCCTGAGCTCCTGGATGATGCTCTGCACCCTGGAGCCCCTCATGCCCACGCAGGCGCCGACAGCATCCACATCCGAATCGTTTGACGCCACGGCTATCTTCGTTCTTCCGCCGGGATCCCTGGAGATCGCCTTTATCTCCACTATATTCTCCGCGATCTCGGGAACTTCAGATTCAAAGAGCCTCGTCACGAAACTCACGTGAGCCCTCGACAGTATAAGCCTCGGCTCCCCGCGGGGCGACTCCCTTATGTCAAGAAGCACGGCCCGTATTCTTTCCTTCATCTTGTAATATTCTCTTGGGACCTGCTGTTCCGGGGGCAGGACGGCTTCAACTCTTCCCAGATCGACTATTATGTGCCTTCTGTCGATCCTTCTTACTATGCCGCCGATTATGGTTCCTTTCCTGCCGATAAACTCCTCGTATATAACCTTGCCCTCGGCCTCCTTGAGTTTCTGTAGAACCTTCTGCTTCGCATTGTGAATCGCTATTCTCGTGTATTCGGGACTTATCTTGACGCCTATCATGTCGCCAAGTTCGGTTTCGGGATCAAGTTCGGACGCTTCCGCAAGAGAGATCTCAAGCTCGGGTTCGGTTACGGTCTCCACGACCTCCTTGTACTCAAAAAGCTCCACCTCTCCCTCCTCGGGGTTATAGTAGACGTCAAGTTCCTTGTCCTGGTTCTTTGACTTGAGAAGCTTCTCAGCCGCGGACAGAACCGCTTCCTCAACCGCGCTTATTATGCGCTCTCTATCAATGCCCTTGTCTTTCCCTACGGAATCTATAACCCTTGTTAGTTCCGTAATCATTTTCTCGCTCCTTTCCCAAAATCAATTTCCAAGTTCGCCCTGCTGACGGAGCCGAAAGGCACGCTGTACGAACGACCCTCGACTTCCACCAAGATCATTTCTCCTCTCATTCCGAGAAGCGTTCCAGAAAAGACCCTTCTGTCTTCGACCGGATCCGTGGTTTTTATCTTCACCTTTCTTCCCTTGAACCTCTCGTAGTCGCTCTGCCTGTTAAGCGGCCTTCTGAGACCTGGAGAAGAAACCTCAAGGGTGTAAGAATGCTTAGGCATTATGTCGTAGGCATCTAGAACGACGCCAAGTTCCCTGCTTACGTTCGCGCAGTCATCGACTGTAACTCCGCCCTCTTTATCAAGGAATATCCTCAAAACCCTGCCCCCTCTTTCCCTCAGGTACTTTATATCCACAAACTCGCAGGAATTCTCCTCCACAATCGGGTGAAGAACTTCCAAAATCGCTTTTTCAAGCTCGCCGTATGCCTCTTGCACAGCAGTCTCTCCGTCTCTTTTAAACCCTTCAACAAAAAAAGAGCGGGTAAAGACCCACTCTTTCCAAAAGACGCTTTAATTCTACATAAAACAAAAAAATCGGCAAGAAAATACCCGATTGGCGTAGCTGGCAAATTAAATTGGGTAATTATGACTTGACCTGTCGATTCTACCTCTTCAGGAACTGTATTTATTCAATAGGCGTTGAGACGAGGCGTAGCGAATCTGCGACGGTCAAGGGCAGCGGCCGCTGGTGCGCGATGATAAGCGATTCAACTCTCGTCTAATACTTCGAAGTGGATAATCTCGGTGAAATCGTAGCGCCGGAAGTTGCCCGCCCGATCCTCAATCGTCATCTCGGCCAGCCCCCAAGTACCGGGCGCGGAACCCGGCGGCAGAAGCACCGTCCGGGTGTGAGTGGTCCAATGGGTGGGGTTATCTTCTGGGAATAATCGGGAGCGATCTCTAGAATAGTGATAGCCATAATGCTCGATGCCCTGTGGGTCGCGTAGCTGCATGCTTGCGACCTCGTAACCAGATATGTTGTCCCTGACGCGAAAAGTGATAGTCACCAGAGTTTCGCCATTGGGCGCGTCCGGATAGGTGGGCTCGGCACTGATCTGAATGCCGTTAACATCCAACTCAGGGGGTTGGAGGTCCGGATTGTCGGTTACCAGTCTAATTTGCCGGGGCGTTTCATCCACAATGCTTTCCTCTGGACGCAGAACGTGTCCGGGATGGGTGAAGTAAACTCCCTTTGCATTCAGTGCTTCATCGATCATGTAGATGTAATTCATCCTGTAGATGGAACTCGGCATGTAGTGAGGCATAACAAAGTCCACCATACACAGCCTGCTGGCTGAGTCATACAAACCCCATGCTTGGTAGCTGTAGGTCTGCAGAAAATCATCATTCAGGCTGGCATAGCAAGGTCCCCGTCCCCGCATTGCCGTGTCCTCATCAACCTTCCAGGTTGCGTGAATCAACTGAACCTCCCGGCCTTCCAAGCTCGTTACGCTCTTGCTCAGTGACGCCGTATTGCGCACATACTCGGGAGCGGTGACATCCTCCAGCAGGTTGCCGACGTAGAGTTTCCACCCAAAGTCATTCACCCCTTCGAACCGCTCGTTGCCAGCCGCATCTGTGATGACGATCTGATCCGGCCGCCAGTAACCAGCTTTGGTGTGCTTGCTGAGAGCAAAGCTGCCGTTGAGCACCGTGCCTTTCGCATTCGCGGGGTAGAGGTACAGGTCCACCCAGGTGCCGGTCTCGCTGAAAATGCGCATATAGGCGTGTTTCGCTCCTTCCAATTCCTCATCGAGAGCATGCAACTCAATTTCCACATGGATTGTCTTGTCGTCATCCGGATTCCCCTCGACCACAATATCAACTCTCCGGATCTTGCCCGGATAGACGTAGTCGGGATACAGGTTGTATACCTCAAAAGTCAGGTCTTCCCGGATGGCGGAGATGTAGATGTTGCCTTGCATGATGCGGTCGCGGACGAACTCGTACTTGCCGATGGCCCGGGATTTCAGCCTGTCGGGATTTACGATGAAGTAGGAAATGGACTCGGCCATGTCCTCATCCGGATTTACTAAGTGGGCGTAAGCGGAGACAAACTCCGTTTGTTTGCTAGTCGACCAGCCGCTTGAGCTTTCCGGGTCTTGGTACCAGCCACCTAGTTCGATCCAGTCCTGCTTGAGTTGCTCGTCGAACCGGTGGGCCCACAGGAAATGCGCTTTTTCGTGAATGATGAGGCGATGGATATAGTTAGCGGAAAAGTTGCTGAACCCGCTTTCCATGAACTCGATATAGCCGTCATCGGGCCAAGCCACCGCAGGCGCCTCAGAATATATAGGGTGCAGCGTGCCGTCCAAGCGTCGCACCAGATACTGCAGTTCAGGCAGTTTGTGCATCCCCCTGGGCATTTCCTCAAACATATTGATCAATTGGATGATCTCTTCGGGATGAAACTTCTGAAAGCGCGACGCGGACTCGCCAGTGGTGGATCGGGTAAGCCGGGCATAATCCGGTATGCGGGTAGTGACTCCGTAACGCGAGCGGAAAATCCCTTCGTACGCCTCTTCATCCCTGCCGTTATCCGTGACGAAACGCACCAGCGCGTGGTGCAGGCGTTGCGAGTAGTAGACGCCTCGCTTGCCTTCAACCCTGGCAATCCGGGGACTGGCATTGACGAAGGCTTCTTCGGAAATGAGAACGGTCCTGTAGTCTTCGTCTTCATGATGTGTAATCCGGATGTCATCCCCCAAGTGGTCGGAAGTGAGAAGCCACCTGCTGGCGGGAAGACTTTGTTCCCTATAGGGGTCCCGCCGCTTCTGCGGGATGGACTTCATAGTTTCGAGAAGGCGATATGCATGCTCTTGTGTCCATGAACCGCTTTCCGAATCGACCAGCAAGATGTTGTAGTCGTGATGGAGCTTGCTGGCTGACGCTTCATCAACCACCTCAACCTGCTCATCCAAAAACTCCACAACCACGGGCTGGTTCACATGGGCCGCATAATCATAGCCGGCCGCACTTTGATCTTCCTCCCAATGGTACACAAAAGTATCCGAATCGATCGGTTCCAGAACAAATCGGTCGATCCCACCACGCGAAGGTCTATGCCGCTTGATATCCAGGCTGAACGCCCGGGCAAGCGACGATGTGTAGCCCGCTTTCCGCACCTTGACTACATAGTCGCCGTCCGGCAACGCATAGAACTTGAACCTGCCAGAAGAGTCCGGCGATGCGGTTTCCAAAACTCCCTCCCCCGTCAACAGAACTTCAACGTTGCCGAAATAGCCCACCTCGCCCTCAATCTGGCCTTCATAAGCGAGGTTGTTGTCAATGGTAATCTCCCGTGGGCTTCCGTTAATTTCGATTTCGAAGCTGTCTTCTCCCAAAGCCCCGGGTGCGGGGGAGTAGGTAACGGAGCCGTCGGCATTCAAAATCACCGTCCCCTGCTGGGGCTGCCTCAGAATCCGGTCATTCAGAGGGTCACTCCGTATGTCGAAGGTGATGGATTGATCCAGTCGCGTCGTGTGTACCACGGAAGGTAGATCTGGACACGAAGGATTGTCAAGAGCCCTCGGGGAAATACAGGGGTCTGCGGGCGCGGGGTCATCGGGGTCAACACCTCCGTGCGCGGGATTGTAGGAATCGGGAGATTCAGAAGGCACGGTGTCGCCGCCACACCCGACCAGAATCAGGGCGAGGACAAGCACGCCGGCAATAAGAAATGATACGGCGGCTGACCTCATTTCAAAGAAAACAGGAATGGATTTCCTGACAATAACCCCAGATAACAGCATCCTAGACCTCTCTTCTTTATATGCTACCAGATAGAACGGCCTGTTTATACCTAATTGCCCCATTCTACCCCCCTAGCATTGTCAAGGAAATGTATGGTTAATGGCGCTGAAATACCCGATTGTCACGCGACCCCTTCAGCGTATTTGAGTTCCAGCTCCTGAAGTTTCTTTATCCTGTTTCTGAATTCGGCGGCCTTTTCGAATTCAAGTTTCTTCGCGGCAGACTTCATCTCCCTTGAAAGCTTGGCTACGGCCTCTGGAATCTTGTTCGGAGGCATATCGAGGAGGTCCTCTTCATCCGTACCGGAAATCTTGAGGTAGTCAGACTCGTATATGGAGCCCAGTACGTCGGTTATGTTCTTTTCGATGCTTCTGGGAACTATATTGTTTTCCGCGTTGTATTCCATCTGGATACTTCTTCTTCTGCGGGTTTCCGCCATGGCGGCACGCATCGATCCGGTTATCGCGTCCGCGTAGAGAATCGCCCTGCCTGAAACGTTTCTCGCGGCCCGGCCGAAAATCTGAACAAGCGACGTCTCTGAACGAAGGTACCCTTCCTTGTCGGCGTCAAGCACGGCGACGAGAGAAACCTCGGGGATATCGAGCCCCTCCCGCAGCAGGTTTATTCCGATCAGAATGTCGAACCTGGCGGCTCGCAGATCCCTCACGATCCTTATCCTCTCTAGGGTGTCAATCTCCGAATGCAGGTACTCAACCCGCAGGCCAAGCTCCCTGTAATAGTCCGTAAGGTCCTCGGCCATTTTCTTGGTAAGCGTCGTAACGAGCGCTCTCTGCCCCCCGTCAGCCACTTTTCTCAGTTCATCGAACAGATCGTCCACCTGGTTCTGGGCGGGGCGGATTTCAATCAGCGGGTCCGCAAGCCCCGTCGGGCGTATTATCTGCTCGACAATGTTGCCGCCCGCCTGTCCGAGTTCATAGGGACCCGGGGTGGCCGAGACGTATACAACCTGCCCGACCTTCCTCTCGAACTCCTCAAAATTAAGGGGACGGTTATCAAACGCGGAAGGAAGCCTGAAACCGTTTTCAACCAGAGAAAGCTTTCTGCTCCTGTCACCAAGGTACATACCCCGCAGCTGCGGAACCATCTGGTGACTCTCGTCGATCACGCAGAGAAAGTCTTCCGGGAAATAATCAAGAAGCGTGTAAGGAGGGTCTCCGGGACGCCGCCCCGAGATATACCTCGAGTAATTCTCGATGCCGGGACAGAAGCCCATGGTATCGAGCAGTTCAAGATCAAACCTGGTTCTTTCCTCAAGACGGTCGGCCTCAAGTTCCATGCCACGTCCCCTGAGCTCAGCGAGCCTCTGCTCAAGCTCCCTGCCTATGCTCTCCACGGCCTCTTCAAGAATGCTTTTGGGAGCCACGTAATGCGAGCCAGGAAAAATGGAAACTTCCCGCACGTCCCCGACCGACCGGCCGCTCAGCGGGTCTATAGCGCGTATCGTCTCGATTGAGTCCCCGAAAAACTCGACCCTGAGCGCAACCGATTCCTCATGCGAAGGGAATACATCCACCACGTCACCCCTCACCCTGTAAGTGCCTCTGTCAAGCTCATCAATCTTTCTTTCGTAACGTACCTCCTCAAGCCTCAGGGCAAAATCGTTTCTTGAGATCTCCATTCCCACTTCGATTTCGGTAAGCATGCCGTAATAAACCTTGGGCGCCCCGATCCCGTAGATAGCCGAAACGCTTGAAACGATTATCACGTCCCTTCGTCTGAAAAGAGCCTTGGTGGCGGCGTGGCGCATGCGGTCTATGTATTCGTTTATCGAGGCGTCCTTTTCTATGTACGTGTCGGTCTCCGGTATATAGGCTTCGGGCTGGTAGTAGTCGTAGTAGCTCACGAAGTAGTGAACTTCGTTGTCGGGGAAAAAATCGCGCAGTTCCGCGTATATCTGGGCGGCCAGGGTCTTGTTGTGAACAAGTATCAGGGTGGGACGTCCCGCGTCGCGGATAACGTGGGCTATGGTGAAGGTCTTGCCGCTTCCCGTAACTCCGAGGAGGACCTGATCCTTGTGTCCGCGTCTCAGTCCTTCGCCCAGAGCGGAGATGGCCTGGGGCTGATCTCCCTTGGGTTCAAAGGGGCTTTTGAGATTAAACAAAGATTTCCTAGGATCCATCTCTTGGACTATTCTAACTCACACACCTACCTATCCCGAATTCTTCATAAAAGATTTATAGGAAAAAGATAAACTTAGGAAAGGGGATAACATACTTAACTATCCAAGCCTCTTGAGAAACTTGGCCTGAAGGGTATGATCCCGGATCGAGACCAAGGTAGAAAATGAAAGTATTATCAGAGATTCAAGACAGCAAGTTGCAAGAAGCAGTTCTGGTTAATATAGACAAAGAGATTAAGGAAAAACTCCCTGAATTTCATAGGCTGGTCGAGACAAGATACAAGGCAACTGACTTGGGTGAAGAACCTGTTCTGTATTTTGTCTATTACAGGCTTTGCAATAAGCTTAAAGACTTACGGAAGCAAATGGAAATCGGGTAGGTTTACTTCAATCTGTCCGTAGGTCGGTTCATAGTGTTGAATCAGGAAGTTCTCGACTCCCGCTTGTTTCTCTTCTGCCACTTCAGCATAAAAAACCCAAGTGTTTCCCCTAGAAACGAGGGAAGTAAGTTCGTTCTTATCGTTAAGCTGTTTACTGACACGTTCCTCTAGATTCCCTCTACCAACATAAATGACTCTTCCTGGTTCTTTCTCCCATATTACACATACGCCACTGATTCTTTCTAAGTGGCG
Organism: Candidatus Dadabacteria bacterium; assembly: GCA_009840385.1. NCBI lineage: Bacteria > Pseudomonadati > Thermodesulfobacteriota > Candidatus Dadabacteria > Candidatus Dadabacteria bacterium. The sequence goes on along the minus strand of VXNX01000006.1, from coordinate 29,318 downwards.
AAAACCTGAATCACTAAAACGACAACGTTGCCATTTTAGTCGCAGTGGTTCTGTCATAGCACTCTCCTAAGTTTGGTTACATGGTTCCCTAAGCAATCACGGAAGATCCCATACACTTCCCACGCAAGTCCCTACAGGATTACTAGTTGGCGTAGCTTTGGGGTAAAATTTTTTGATTGCCTCCATAGCTTGGGGGATATCTTCTTCTGGAATTGGTGTTGCCAGTTCCTCGCTGTCAGTGATTATCCCTATATCCCTTATATAGTAATAAGCGGTGGTGAAGTCTCCTTCCACTTCATTCAGACGGATACGGAGCTTGTAATATTTCGTCTCTTTTCCTCTCATATTAAAAACCTCCTAAGCTTGTTGGCGGGGATTGTACCCGGCAAAGGATGCTTCTCAAGATTACGACATAAGCTCAACCAAAGAAATACTAGACGAGTTCGGTGCTGAGGAAGATGACCTCAGAGAGAGATTGAATATGAAGCGAGTTAGAGTCCCAAACTTGGTTCGGTAATGTTATAGTAAATTATTGAGTTTTTGAAAAACACCTTCAAATGTGTCTTTCGTTTCACTAGAGATTGTTTCCCACAGGTAAGTTATATTTTCGGTAAAGTATTGTGCTGGACGATAATGGCTAAAAGAGCCTGATTTGAAGGCAGAGGGGTTTTCAGAAAGATGATCTTCTATGGCTTTAAGTATTCTCGGCACCCTTTCGTTTAGTTTCGATGGATCTATAGGTTTTTTCAACTCCCTCTTAAACTCGGCATTCAGAAGTCCAACATAAAATTCACGATCAAACAAGTCCTCTATATCAGCCTCTTTTTTGCCTATGAACTCGGCATAAGTCAGAACCTGTTTCTTCTTAAGCAACTTCTTTTTATATAAATCCTCGATAATCTGCTTATCTTTTTTCTTGATGTCTAACAAGGTGGTGACATTCAAGCCCTTTTGGGGAGCAAGAAGAGAAACAAAAGCAGGGACTTTTCCGCTACCTCCAACCGGCGTGATAACCCATTTCTCCGACAAACCTTCCCGGCCCTCACGTTCAAGCTCACAGGAAATCGCTCGAATGTAGAACATATCGGAGGGTCCTTCGACTATCAGACAATTAGGTCCAATAAAAAGCGTTTGTTGTATTTCATATCCAAGAGCACCTTGTAGAGGAAAAAGGCTATCCTCTGTTGCGTCAAAAACGTTAGTTAAGACTTTTGTGCCGTCTTCTTCTCTTGGCAATTCTTGATCAGCGTCAATGCTTAAATCTTGGACAATCCGAACACGATCAAAATGTTGTGGGTCAACCATAAAGGGAGAATGCGTTGAATATATAAGTTGGTGGTCGGAAAGTTCCGCTTCAAAGTATTCAAGCAAGTCAGCTTGTGCACGTCCATGCAACGAAAGCCCTGGTTCATCAAGCAATAAAATTACATTCTGTTGTTTCTTTTTGACGCTCTCATACCAAGCTAAAAACGAGAAAAACCAGACAAAACCTCGGGACCTAGAACCTAATGGTGTGTGTGCTAAATGCATCGTGTCATAAATCTCACCCCATATATTAACCCCTTCTTGCATGCCTTGTGGGTCTCTCGACTTTGCGTCGCGAACATCAAACCTTATTCTGATATGTTTATTTTGCGACCAGTATTTCATTATGCGTCTGGTAAGATGATTGCTTGCACCTTCCAGTTTGTTTTTGAGTTCTGTAGTGTTGGTGATGTTAACAAGTTCATTTACATTGAGCCGTGCAAGGCTTATAAGTCCAAGAAGAGGGCGATCAGAACCCTCTAGTTGTCCTTCTTCTTCTCGTTGAATCAACGCATTAATGTTTGCACAACCCTGCATCTGATAGTATTCGTCAAAATACAGGAACTTAGGTATGCGAGGACGAAGCAAGGAATTATAGATGTAATGTGCCAGATTTTCTCCTTCTTCAATCTTTTCGGCTAATTCTAATAAGTTAGAAACAGTTTCCGTTTGTTCTGTCTCTGCATCTCGCAGTATTTGTATAAACTCATCCCAATTGTTTGTCGCTACTAACTTTTCTGATAAAGGAATTGGAAGATCAGGGTTTTTAGACAGATACATAATTGCTGCTTTGTCGTTAGCTTCTAGGCGAAATTGTCTGTTTCGTTCGCCATAATATGTACTAAGAGTAAAAAAAGATTCTTTTAAAGCATCTGGCCCGAACTTTTCGGAAACAATCTCTATGTCATCCTCTTCGAGATCATATACGCTTTCAACAACTACAGCTTCTTTGCGTTCTCCGTTTTGAATGCTGAGCCGGTAATCTTCAACTTCACGCTTTGGATAATCGTAGGTTTCGTCAAAGAGAGCATCCTTGGCAATAATCGGGTTAGTTCTATATAGTGCGTGGAGTAACGCTGTTTTGCCAGATTCATTTTTGCCGACCAGACAGGTTACCTTGTCATCAACTTCGATAGCATTCGAGTCCCAAATGCTTCTAAATTCTTTTACTGTAAATTTTCTAAGTTTCATCTTTTCCCTCTCTTATATCGGGTTCCATTATACGCAACCAAAGGTGTTTATCAAGATTGCGAAATTCTCATGGATTATCCTGCCTTGGTGTGCTACAGTCAGAATGCTGACATTCAGGAGAACCCGCCCCATGTCGGGTCTCCGCCACAATACAACACCCATCCGGGAAATAAGCGGAACTTTCAAGTCTCTTGAATGTCAGCAGGACCCGACACCCACGTTCGAGGCACCCTGTGCCACCTCTGTTAACCCCAAATACTTAGGAGATTGCTATGAGAATATTGTTGATTTTTGTGACCTTGTTTGCGGTCACGGGGGTGGTTTACGCCGAGACAAAGGCAAAATGTGGCGACAGGGCTTACTTGGTTTTTAATGAATGCTTCAGATTCGCAGAAGAAGTGAAAGGTGTTACGGAGGGTGACCTTGACCTTCTTCGTCTTGCGGGATTTTCCGCCGACTACGGGAGTTTTGTCCGTTAGCCCAGCTCCTCCTATGAACATTCTTCTTGAAGCGTGCATGTTCTAAAGCGACCGCCAAAATAGCTCTCGTCAGCTTGTAACTTGATACACCTTTAAGATTCGTAGTCATCAGGAAAACAGCCAGAATCCATTCGTGAAGAGGAACCCTGCTCTCGGCAAGCACGCTGTTTGTCCGGACGCTGAAATACTTGCGACAATCCTTGCACCGATAGGGCATAGGTTTGTGATTCTTGATTTCGGAAGTTCTCACGCTTCCGCAATGCGGGCAATAACGCCCCCTTCCCCCAACGCTCTTCCTCAAAATACAGCCTCGCAGACTGTTCATCCGGGAACTTCTGAAAGAGCCTGTAGAAGCTCACCTTTCAGAGCACTAAAGGTCTTAGATTGCCTCATCGATTGTTTCTAGTTGAGCTGGCATCCGCTTCCTTCAAATGTGCCCGAGAACCCTGCCGAGTCATCGAACCTACCTCTTAGGACACCAGTTTCTCGGTCTAGCGTTCCGGTAACCCTTGTCCCATCGCTTGTAGTAGCTGATATGTTGGTTCCCGAAAGTGATCCATTAAGATTTCCAGATATATCATAAGCAATGTTATATGCGAGTCCTGTTATCCTGCCCGAATCATTAATGTCAAAAGTGAAGACTCCGTACTCGTCAAAACTATCAGTTCGCCAAGTTCCGGTACCACGGTATACCGCATATTGATCACCACCGATTCTCCTGCCGGAGAAACTGCCACCGATACTTGAGTCAAGTGGATGCCCCCACCGACCTTGAACCGTGTTCACAGAAGTAAACTGGCCATTGAATTCTGTTCCTTCATCTGTATCTCCACTTGCGAATACGACATTCTGATCATAGCTGATGGATCTTGTGCCTGTAAGTGTGATGTAATTATCATATTGAGTGCTGTAAGCAATACCGGACGCACTTCCACTACGTGCGTCAATCAAAACTCCGAAATTACCTTGATCAGTACCCCCGTATGTTCCGGTGTATGCACCCGAATAGGAACACCGAAGAGTACTTTCCAAATGGTTCCTTGCGGTCGCATTTCCCGGGATTTCGTACGATTCATATCTACTAAATCTTTCTTGTAAATCGGATCTCATTCTCTCCAGTTGTTGCTCGAAATCCAAACTATCGGAAAGAATCTGTATAAAAGTCCATTGTAGCGCGAGCTCACGAACCTCTTCAGGGATGTTTATACCGTTAGAAAGGTCATTGTCTTCATCCAGAGATATGAGAAAACGCACAGTGTTCAGCACAGGCTCAGAACTTGAACTGCCTCGCTCAACTAAATCTACTGGGGTAACAACCGACTTTCCTTCGGTTTCTCCTAATGTTACACCTCCGACCGAGAACACAACACTTTCTCCAACTTCGTAGGTAAAGCTTCCCTCTGAATCGGTAACTCCACTCTGCCCTCCTGAGACATAGCTCAGTCCTGCAACGTTGGCATCTTTAAATTGACCCACCGCAGTTCGGGCTGTGGGGTGTCGGTCACTTGGAGTTTCATTTCCACCACCACCTCCGCAACCAACGACAAAAAACAAAACTACGAAAAAAGACGGAACAACCCTCATAACGTCCTCCTGAATTTTCTGATCTCCGACACACGTAGGCGTCGGGCTCTGCTAGCAGTCAGAACAGTTTCAGACGCTCCGCCTATTTCCCCCAGAGGGGTGTTTTATTTAACGGAAAGCCCGACAAGCGGACTGTTCCAACTGCTAGCGATTAAAATTATAGCACGGAAGGAAGGCATAAGACAATCTGCTTTTGGGGTCCATTTCTCCTATCATGGCTTCAGTAAATTTTTACTAGTTGAAGAAAGACTGAAAGAAACTGCTTTATCCGGCAAAAGCAAAAATTAATCGGCATCTCTCAAAATAAATTTCCCTTGATTTTACAGGAGCCAACCCATGAGAAATAATATATTTGGGTTGAAAGATAGCCGGAAAACAGCGTCGCGGCACCGTTTTCCGCTTCGCGGTTTAATATATAAAGAAACGGACAGGTGAATTTCTCCAAGATCTCTCCCCAGCAATCCACAGTTCCATGAGCGAAAAAAAAGGCAGGGTTTATCTGATCGGCGCGGGGCCTGGCGACGCGGGCCTTCTTACCCTCAGGGGAAAGGAACTGCTCGGGAAAGCACAGGTGGTAATCTACGATTCACTTGTAAACCCGCAGATTCTTAAGTTCTGCCGTCCTGATGCGGAACTTGTCTTTGCCGGCAAGACAATCGGACAGGCTCATATATCCCAGGAAGAGATAAACAAACTCCTCGTAAACAGGGCAAAAGAGGGAAAAACTGTGGCAAGGCTGAAGGGAGGAGATCCGTTCGTTTTCGGAAGGGGAGGAGAGGAGGTTGAGGAGGTCGTCAAAAACGGTATCGATATCGAGATTGTGCCGGGAGTAAGCTCCGTTACCGCGGTGCCGGCTTACGGGGGAATTCCCATTACTCACAGGCGTTACAATTCGTCTTTCGCAGTCTTTACCGGGCACCACCAAGGAGAGGATTCTGACTACGATCCGGCTGAGATCGAAACGATGGTGTTCCTCATGGGACTGAGCAAACTCGAGAGCATAATGAAAAAACTGCTTGGGCTGGGAAAGGAAGCGTCTACCCCCGTTGCCGTTATATCCTGTGGCACGCTACCCGAACAGAAATCTGTCGTGGGGACCATTTCCGACATAGCGGAAAAAACCAGAGTTCTTGACGTCCAGACTCCGGCAACCATAGTGGTCGGAGAGGTGGCCTCGCTCGCAGAAGCGATAGGATGGTATGAAAAAAAGCCGCTTTTCGGAAAGACCATAATGGTAACTAGGGAGAAGGAAGCATCATCCGAGTTCGCGGAACTTCTAGGCTCCTGCGGGGCAAAAACCATCGAATTTCCCACAATCGAAATAAAGCCCGTAAGAAATACCAGAGAGCAGAAACTTTCGGTACAGAATCTCGCAGACTATGATTTCCTCGTGTTCACGAGTGTGAACGGAGTAAGCAACTATTTCGATGTGCTCGCTTCCCATGGAAAGGACTCGCGGGAACTTAAAGGCAAAAAGATAATAGCCATAGGGGAAAAAACTTCTGAGGAACTTCTAAAGTACAACCTCTCAGTGGATTACATGCCCAGAGTCTATACCGCCGAAGGAATAATCTCGCTTGCCGAAAAGCTTAATCTCGACGGCAAAAAAATACTTATCCCGAGAGCGCTTGTGGCAAGAGAGCTTCTCCCGGACACGCTACAGGGAATGGGAGCCGAAGTAGAAGTGCTCTGCGTTTATGAAACGCTTGTTCCCGACCACGCAAAGCAGGAGCTTGACCTGATAAAAATGAAATTCTCCAGTGCAGAGATAGACCTTGTAACGTTCACAAGTTCCTCAACCGTAACAAATTTCTTTTCGCTTTTTGGAGAAGATCCAGAGCTTTTCGACAAGACCGGGTTTGCCTGCATAGGACCCGTAACGGCCGCGACGCTACTCGGCCACGGTTTTACCCCGGTGGTAACCGCTGACATCCATACGACCCGTAGCCTTAAAGAAAAAATCCTGGACTTTTATCTCTCATAAGAAGGCAGGTACCTTGAAATGCCGAGATTTCCGATCAGAAAAGAGCCATCCACAGAAGATGACAGAACCCTTCGCGGAAAAATATCCGAGAGCGACTACACGCATATAACGAAAGTGCTTAGACTAGGAGCTGGGGACCGCATAACCGTCTTTGATGCTGAATCCACCGAGTATGAAGGCACAATAACGGACCTCTCCCCTGGAACCATCGCCCTCCAGGTTTACAGCACCCGCCTGTTGCAGACAGAACCTGGACTGGAACTGAATCTCTTCCAAGCGATTCTCAAGGGAAACAAGATGGACGGGATAATAAGTCAGGCAACGCAACTCGGCGTATCGGGAATTTTCCCGTTAGTTTCCGAAAGGACCCAGGTAAGGTCAACCGCAAAGGTGGACAGATGGAACAAAATAGCTCGGGAATCGACAAAGCAGTGCGGAAGAACCGTGCCGCCTGCGGTTTCAAAACCGGTTGATTTTCAAAGGTCCCTTGAAATAAGAAACGAAAGCGAGATGAAGATAGTACTTTACGAAAACCAAAGCGAACTGCTCAGAGATTACATGGGTTCCCACGAGAAATCCGTAAGAACGATAAATCTCTTCATAGGCCCCGAGGGAGGTTTTTCGGAACAGGAAATTACCCTGGCAAAAGAAAAAGGCTATACGGTACTCGGGCTTGGAGAAAGAATACTGAGGGCGGAAACGGCTTCAGTGGTAAGCCTAGCGCTTTTGCAGTCCCGCTACGGGGATATCTAAGCTTGTTATCACGTAACAAACATTGGGCAAATATGGCCGGTTAAGCAGTCTTGGTCCACTCACCCCAAGGGAGAAACGTAGCGTGATATGCTAAGTCTCTTGCATACTCGATAACTTCATCTCGCCTTTCTTCGGCATCTAATGCTACCGGGATTAGGATATCCGCATGATAAGGATTGTCATCTGAGGGGGACGGCTTTACACTACAGCCAACTCCCTGTACGTCGCCGGCGGTTAGAATATACCAACCCCAAAACAACTTCCCGGATGAACTCGCATTCCGCATACCCAACTCTGCCATTGTGGCTTCGGGGACAAAATCCATTCGGTTAACTGAAATTTCATTGCTGTCTTTGGGCGGATTAAATCTTGAGACAGGTGCCCTTGCCTCACCTTCTCTTTTCAGTCTGCCGAAAGAGCGCTTGGCGTTTTTTTGCGACCTCTCTTCCCTTCCGAGTCTGTCCTCTTTCGCTATGGAATCCGGTATTTCCTCACCCAACTGTTTGTTCACTACCGAATGCCCACCCTCTCGAGTTCCAGAAAACCACCTTCCTGGAGCAAATCTGCCGCATCATGAACCCGAAGCCGACCTTTAGAGTTTTTAGTACGGTGGAAAAGCGCTCCAGAACCATCTTGTTCGATCAAGAACAGAACACCACTCTTGCTTCCAGGATTCCGAAAATCAATTGCTATGCTACCCTCGTCCATCAGGTATATGTCCGGCTGGTCCGTTACGCGATTAGAGACTGTCTCTAACAACTTCTTAGCCTTCGTCAATCCAAGTTCCGAAGGCTCCTCTAAACCTTCATCAAGTGCGGAGGCGGAACACTCCTCCAACTCATCTAACGATGCTTCCAACCACGCCGCAGTGGTAGCCACCGGAGCAGCTGGTCCAAAGCCGACAAGAGGCATGGTCGCCTCAGCGAAACGGCTGGGCAGCGTGCGAGAAGATAGAATACGCAGGCTAAACTGTCTCTCAGCTGGTTTGCGACCGTATCGATTGCCAGATGTTTGTACAAAATCACTTTTGTCATAATCAAAGTTGTATGAACCAGTGATTGTTACTATCTGCAAAGGTGCAGAAGGGCAATTGCTTTCGAAATATCGGGCCGAGTTGAAATTCTTAAGGGGATCAAATTGTGGATCGACCCACAACTGTTGGCGATCGTCGGTCACTGCATGTTGTAATGCAGGAGACGCCAACGGAAAATTTGGAGAAGCATTCAACATCTAACTTTAATCCCCCTCTAAACCCAGTTTACTGACAACAGAGTTCCATACAATGGAAAGATGTTCGGCTTGCTTATCAAGGGTGTTAAAAGGAGAACCATGCACGTACTCACTGGAAATCTCTAAGAATAAATGCGTATCCGGCATTGCCGACTTGTCCACAGTAACCCTGACGGTCCACAGGTCTTCTGTATTGAAACAGTCGAACCTGACTTGTGAACTTACCTTGGTCGAACCTATTTCAAACGGGTCGTGAGACTCAGGAAGCCAAGTAAGACCTCTAATGAGCCCTTCGGCCGCGTCCATACCTCCGTCAACCGTCAGCCAAGAGGGAATGATGAGTCTCCAATATGCAGGTATCCCATCAGCCAAGAATCCGCATACAGCGGATTCAAAGAGCTTAGCGTATCGTTTGGCCTGATCAATAGCTTCCGATGATTGAAGGTCAAGAAAGCGTGCTTTGTATCCATCTAGCCTCGCTTCAAACAAGCTGAACCCAGAAAACAAGGTGAGAGTGACGCCGGCAGTGGCGATAGTGTTTCCGTTTTCTAGCTTTATCGCGTCTGGAGGAATCTGTACTTCCGCACTGAATGCGTCGTAAATTGGTTCTACAATCTGTGAAAACGATGCAATACGGCTGAAGGCCGGACGATGAAAGGCCACTTCGTAGTGCGCATCAGATCTGGTTACACTAACTTTCATTTCACTAATCTCTAACTATATGGGTGTAATTATTATCCCTATCATTGGCAAATCAAGCAACAAGATAGCAATGAATGTGCAGCAAGCAAGTTAAATCGAACGGTTTTTGAATTTTTCGTCCTGTTTTTTTGACAACTTTATTTCTTTTGTATTTCATCGAAGTTAAGGAAGAAGAATCAATCAACCAGAGTATAAATGGCGCTGGCTTTCGCCGCGCAAACACCCGAATTCCAGACCTCGCTCTCAACAGGCATTATTCTTCCCTGTCTGAGCACTTTGGCACGACAAATCGTAATGCCTTCCCTGATTGGTTCCAGATAATTTATATTCATTCCAGACGTAAGAAACTTTTTCCCCTCTTTTGCGACACTGGCAACCGCAACTCCGCAGGCCGCATCCGCCAGCGTGAAAATGGCACCGCCGTGGAGCATTCCGTAGTGCTGCGTATATTCCTCAAGAAACGGCATGGAGAGCTCTGACTCTCCGTTTTCCATGCGCAGGATCTCTATTTTCATCGTGTCGAAGATCTCCGGGTGACCTGAGGGAAGTCTTATGGGCTTCGTGCTCATATTTCGCGCTCCTTTAAGACTGAACTTCGGGTGAAAAATAAGAAACTTAGAAATACCATAAGCGCTATTGAAACAAACATCGTCCTGAATCCGAAGAACTCCGCGACGACTCCGAAAACAAAAGACCCTAACATTCCGCCGCCCGTGAACGAGACGCTGCTTATGGCAAAAGCCTTTGCCCTAGCCTCCTTCGGATTCGATTCTATTATGATTGAATATATTGAAGGATACACAAATCCGTGCGCGCAGCCGAATATGATTCCGCAGAGAACAAGCAGTTTTACCTCGTGCACAAAACTCAGCATGAAAACACTCAATCCCAGGAAGAAAACAAAGGGAGAAGCAATTTTCCACTTCCCGTACCTGTCCGGAACCCAGCCGAGAAACAACCTGATCGCAAGCACAGAAAGGGTGTAAGAAAGAAAATAAACGTGAAAGTTCTCTATGTTTATTGAAAGAGAGAAGATGGAGACGAAGTTAAACGTTGTTATAAACGCCGCCCCGCATATAAAGAGCGTTGCGGAGGACACAAATGTAGCTTTGTCCCGAAGACAGTCCACATAGCTTCGTCCCCCGTCTTTTGGCACTGGCACTTTCTTTCCCTCCCGGATCATAAAGGAGGCTAAAAAACCCAAAAGTGCCGTAGCGGTGAGGAAAAAAATAAAAAAATCAAAACCGAAATTCTTTATCAGAATGGAACCTACATAAGGGGCAATAGCGTAGTTTATTATAGTGAAGACACCGTATATGCCGAGCGCCTGAGCCCTTCTCTGCTCGCTTGAGACATCAACCGTAAGTGCCCCCGCCGCGACAAAGAAAAGGGAGAAAGAGCAGCCGTGAACTATCCTGATAACGTAGTAGAGGTAATCGACCCTGTCTAAGAAAGCCAGCGGAAACGTCGAGGCGGCGAGCAATGCGAACCCCAGCAGCACAAACAGCTTCTTCCCGTACCTGTCGGTTATGTGACCCGCGTAAGGAGTAAGAAAAAGGGTGCTGAGCCCCGCGATGCCCATAACGAACCCCACGATCTTCTCAGTCCCCCCCAGATCAGAAATTCTAATGGGCAGAAGGAGAAACGAATGAAAGTTAAAGAAGTAAAGACACCCGAGAAAGGTCACGAGGACAAAGCTTCTGTTAAGTAAGGGTGGCGGATTTTTCTGCGTGTCGCTCATTTTTCAGAGAAAAAACAGGCTTTTCTAGTCGGAAAATTTTTTTTACTTTTTGGAATTATATCTATGGTAATCACCTCTATAACTAGCCAAATAGTATATGGCTATTTGATCACTACGTTTATTCTGTCTTTATTATGTAGTGGGGCGTTTATGTTCCCACGTACGTGAGTATCAATCCAAATAGGCATGGAAACCCCTTCACTTGGGTATGGTTGCCAACGAATATGTCCTTTAACAAACCAATGTTTATCCCACTCTTTTTTAGTCTCTGATCTATTAGATTCATGCTTAACATTTCGCCACGTCACCACATTGATCTCACTTTTGCTCTCGGGGGTGTCCATGCCCCACCTCTTTCTCTCATGCCTAGGTGCAGCCTTAACTCTCTCTACATTAACCAGTTTCTGATTCAGGAAACACGACATTTTGGCGGCAGTTAAAAATAATTCGTCATCTTGCGGAATTATAAAAGTGCCTACTGTACCGTCTTCATTCTGGTGAAAACACTTTACGGATTGTTTCTCTATTATTATTGCCCATGGCAATACAGGACCACTACCATCCTTTGTGTCTGCATATAGATCAGCAATCTGCTTTCCTTGGTTGTTTGTTCTTCTGAACAAATGGAAACCTATTCCTACATTTTCATGCAGAGAAACATGCTTGCCACAAGGACTCTTAAGTGGAATTGAAAGAGCTTCTTCAATTTTTTCTCCTGACCAGAGCCAAGTTTCCATCGACATAATCTCTTCAGCTTTTTTTAAGGCGTTAGAGTTAAGGTGCTGTGACTGTGAAAGGATTAGTGCGATCATTCGTTTAATTGCTTCGCACTGACCATGTGAATTTGGCGAAAGTCCTGTTAGTATCAACTCTTGCCATATTCGGTTATTTGGAATGTACTGCTGAATAAACTTATCTTCTATGTTCATTCTCGTTAATCCTTATTTTTATTTACGTGTGTAATTTCTCTAATTTTCATTTTGGCTAGCTACATGGGTAATTGCCATATCTATTCCTTCCAAAAGGGGACATAAAAGCTGCTAAAACAATATCAATAGTGAATCCAATACAAAGCTGCTTGGATTCAAATTAGAAAAGAAAGTAGCCGCTACCAGCTATGCTTGAGGTGGGGCTAAATATCCCTCTTACAAGATACTCTCCTTTGAGAAAATGGGCGATTCATTGCATTATCATTCGAGAATTAGATGCTGCGAAGAACCAAAAGCAGGGTTCTATAGCTTCAGTGCTCCCTTGTTAGAAGGTTTCTGAACACCGCAAGCCGAGCCAACATTAACACATTTCAGACATATAATTACGATAATACGATTGCTTATCGAGATTCAGATAACACTTCAATGGCATTTAAAATCCGTGTTGTCTCGGCGCAGAGATAAAGTTCATCATCCTGAGTGATGGGCCGACTATGCATCGTGCAAATACGAATTGGGTAAAGTCGCTGGAAGGATTCTTGCACGGAGGTCTTTCGTTTGAATACCGATTTGAAGACTCGGTTCCAATTATCCTTCCTTGTTATAATCGGCTCATAATCGGTGAAGTCGGCATAGGAGATCAAAGGTTTTTCAGCTTCCCCAGTGTCTCTTGCCTTTTCCTGCTTTTCGACCCACTGCTTGCGCACCTCACCATGCATCTGATGCCTGCTCCAGTTGTCACCGAATTCTGCTTTCATCTTTTCATCAATGAATTTACGTAGCTGGGTCTCGAAGCGTTGGAATCGGTTGTGGGCCGCGTTGGTACGCTTAAAAGCGAGTTCTTCCTCGTATGTTTCCACTTCTAACTGGAAATCGTAGTCTTGGACTAATTGTAGCGGTTCATTAAGTCCGGCGATTGAGATGCTTTCTTCGAACGCTTCGGGCAAAAATGCGGTCAGAGTTGAATCTAGCCCACGCTCCACATAGAATGAAGAGCGAGCAAATGGATCGGTAAAGATATCATCAGGCCAGCTAATCTTGTCTCTCCAATCGCCTAATCTTTCCCGTAGCACATCAGTCGGAACCTGATCAAAAGTCGGCATTGTCCTTAAAACTTGGCCTATATTCTGCAACTTTACAAAACCAGCAATTGAATCCAACCTGTTCTCAACATCAAACCAAGGAGTACGCATGCATTCCATAGCTCGCTGGAGTTCAGATGTCTGTCTTTGGTAACGCTTTATCACATTCGTTAAACCGCTATTTTCAAACTCGAGAAATAGTTTCGGTACTTCGGCAATTTCTGGTAGACAAAATCGCCTCTCGATAGTCGCTACAGTGTTCAGTATGCGCTGAGTTTCAAAATCAGGCAGTACCGTCGCATTAAAGAAGCCGCTTTGGCGCAGCTCTTGAATAGGGCTAAAAACCGTCCGAATAAGCTCTTGGTTACGATTGGCTTGTTCAACTATCTGACGGATCCCGGAATTCTCTTCTAAGATTTTCGCCGGAGTCGAAAGCTCTTCAAGCCGGTGGCGTAATGCATCTATATACTCTTTGAAATCGTCATTCATAGTGGCACTAACCCTAGTGTGTACCGTATGCCGCAGTACTCATTAAATTATTACAGTATCAATTAAGGTAGCGAAGATAACCAAGACTTAACTCAAAATCAAATACCCCTACATAGCTGAATAGTTCTCCACTTCTAATTAAACAGTCCTGAGGTAATTGTTTCGTAATTATATACTTGAAGATCTGTTTTCCCGGCAGAAAAAATACATGGCTCCCACGGCGGCAAAGACAAAGAAGAGTGCCACGGGCAGATATCTGCCGAGGTTGCCTTTAAGAAAGGAAGTATTGGAAACGGCTACAACTATGCTGCCGGTTTTTACGTCAGACAGGACGTATTTCAAAAACGCCTCGTCGTGAATCATGATCTCTTCTGCAACCGCCCCGGGCCGTTTTATCCGGATTCCGAGTTCCGTTTTTCTTACAAATACCGCAAGTTCACCGACTTCATAGTCAAAACCTATCGAGAACTTCCCCCCGATTTGCGAAAGAGGGAGAGAATAACCAAGAGCAACCCTTTTCATCCCCGGAAGAAAAGGAAGTCTGCTGTAAAGCTTTTTTTCTTTCCTTACGACGGCCTCCGGATTAACACTGTCTGAAAAAGTAACGTCCACCGCCTCCTCGGGAATCGGAAAGACAAGCGTCGTAGTATCCAATTCTGTCTGCTCTCCGGTAAAAACGGTATTGCCCGAGTTCTCAAAGGCATGAAGGGAGGTTACATTCACCTTGGCGCCCTCGTCATCCGGGTAGATAATCACGTTTAACGACAGCAGAAAGATGTTCTCATCCGAGCTTGTGGTGTCGTAGACAGGGAGATCGAGGGTGATTTCGTCCTCTCCCGGAAGAAAAACCATCTTTCCCGAAACGTACTGGACTCCCTGGTGAAAAAGCATGATCTCATAGCTTCTGTCCCACCGCAGCGAGGGAAAAGAGAATCCGCCCAGCGAATCCGATTTGGCGAAGTGCCGATCTTCGGGCCTGTCCCCCATGTATGAAATCAAAACGACATCCTGACCCTCTTGCGGTTTCTGCGTTGTGACGTTCCTTACCTGCCCCGTTATCATCCCGCTTTCCGAAAGGTCGGGGGGATGCGCGTAACCCAGGAGGTAATCGGCAACCTTCTGGGCATCGCTTTCTGAAAGATTCATAGGCGGCATCGGAGGATAACCTTCGTTTATCGGTTTTTTCTTTCTCTCCGCGTAGATGCTTTCCGGGTCCTTGGCCCATCTGATCAGATCATCCCTTGAGTACTTATCCCCTACACCCAGAAGGTCGGGGCCCACGAACCTACCCCTTCCAAGCGTATGGCATCTTGCGCATTTCCCTTGTATGAAAATTTCCTCTCCAAGGGATTGCGCTCGTGAATAAGTTGGGAACAACTGAAAAGAAAAGAAAAAAAGAAGAAAAAAAATGTAAAGGCCGCATATAAACGCTTTTTTCATGGTCGTTTTATCTGCTCGCCGTTTTAAGTTGTCTTAATATGAAATAGGTGGTCATAACTCCGTTGGCACCAGTTGCATCTATAATGCTCCAATACTGAGCCTTCCTTGTCGCTGCGAACGGGATTCTCGAATGATGATTTCTACATCCCGCCCCAGTGCCGTCAAGAGGTGTAGGAGCCTCTCCACGGAGTAATCCCGAAAATCTCCTCGCAGAAGACGCGAGACATCAGGTTGAGATAACCCAAGCAACTTCGCTGCCTCGACCTGCTTTAATTTGCGACGGCGAATAATTCTGTCAATGCGGGTTACAAGTTCCGCTTTTAGCAAATGGACCTCAGGTTCTGGGTGACCCAAGTCTACGAATATATTGTCGCTGCCACGTTCGACCCTCGTTTCCTCCGTCTCCATTGATCTAACCTCCGTCATATGTGTTTTTGTAGTTGCGTCGATGGATTTTTAAAGTAATTCTTCAATTATATCCCATCGGTTTCGAAACTCCTCAATCGACCAACCAGCATAATTTTTACGGGGAGGGATATGGACAGTTCTCACATTACTATCTCTTCGTCTTTTTCCTTTTGAAGTCTTACCCTCTAACCAAAGTCGGTGTGCTTCCGAAACTTGTTCTGCCATTATCTTCGAGGGAATAATGAAAAATTCGAAACCCTTATCGTCATTAGCATTGGGCATTCCGCAAAGAACCCACACGAAATTTTTTCCGTAATTGATTTCTGCTTTTTTGCCTACAGAGCAAGTTCGATTGCCAGGAAGAAAGGTTTTTACTTGGATATGAGCAAATTTTGTTCCGTCAACATTACTACATAGGATGTCTGTGTTGGGGGTGTTGCCCAATGTTACAACTGCGACCAAACCCCTTCGACACAGTTCCCCAGCAACAAAAAATTGACTAGCGTTTCCTCTCAGACTTTTGCTTATCGAATCAGGCATTTCTTACACTTGTTTCCAACTGACGCCAGTCTCTAACCCGCTCTCGAGGTATGTAATTTTCGATATTCTCAAAATACCTTTCAATTAGAGTTTCTAGCATCCCATCTTTTCTTTCTGTTGATGTATTCCAGTTCGGAGAGACTCGTCTGATTCATTGCTCTTACCCTCCAGTGCTTTTTCTAATATTATACCCCTTGCAACAATTGATACTTAATCAGAGCTTCCTTAATTTGAGACCAATTTCCCGGATGGACTTACGATATCGATTGGAGTTCCGAGATCCGCTTTGTAACAGCCGCCGCTTTCTCCTTGTACCTTGAGACAAGTTCGGTGTAGTCCTGTTCACTGAGCTTCCCCATATCCCGGTCAAGTTCTATATCCCTTATGGAGGAGTAATAAAGATCCCTTTTCTCGTAAAGCTGCTCGAGCCGATTAACCTCTGGACTATCCACATCCCGATTCTCTCTCCTGCGACCGAGAAAAAGAGGGTAAATGGTAAAAACCGAGACCAGCACCACAAGCAGAAGAGAAATTATGTATTCACTCACGCGCTAAACTCCCTTTTTCTCCGCCCCTCAGGCCACATGGTTACAATCGCTCCCAGGACGATAACAAAGCCTCCAGCCCATATCCAGTTCACCATCGGGCTAAGAAGAGCCCTTACGTTTACCTTTCCGCTTCCATCGACCTCCGAGAGTATGAGATAAAGATCATCTCTGAAAGTTGAGCGGAGCGCGACCTCGGTCTCCTGGTTTATCTCTCTGTTTCCCTCGTATTTGTAGATGTTTTTTTCGGGATACATGGTCGCGACGCTTTTACCGTCGTTCTCGATCGAGAGTTCCGCTGAAAATCCGTCCTTGGCGTCGTTTGAGAAATAGTGCACTCCGCGGAAAACCAGATCGTATCTCCCGAGAGAAAAAGAATCCCCTTTTCCAAGAACAACCTCCTTCTGAGTAACAAACAGCGAGGAAGCCGTGATTCCCGCTACCAGAAGCACCACCCCCAGATGAACGATATATCCGCCATAACGTCTTCGATTTCTCGAGATAAGGTTAAAAAAAGCAGAAACCGGGTTTTCTCCCCTGCTGCTGCGTACCTTTATACCCCTGAAATATTCCAAAAACACTGTCGAGGCGACAAACCCGCAGAGCGCGAAACTCAAAAGCGCCACCGGTTCCCTCATCCCGAAGACAACAAGTGCCAGGAGAACTACCAGAAAAACCACTGCGGGAAAAACAAAATTTCTCTTCAGGTTTGCCGTCGAGGCCTTTTTCCACGATATAAGCGGGCCTATTCCCATCAACAGGATAAGAACAAGCCCTATGGGCACCCCTACCGCGTTAAAATAAGGAGGGCCAACCAGGATTTTCTTCCCGGTGAAAGCCTCTGAGAGTACGGGGAAAATGGTTCCCAGGAACACGGAGAACGCCGCCGCGAGAAAAAGAAGGTTATTAAACAGAAAGGCGCTCTCTCTTGAGAGTGGGGAATCGAATTCCTCCTCGCTCCCGAGCTCTTTTGACCTGTAGGCGAGAAGAGCAAAGGAAAAAAGCAGTATGAAAACCATGAAGCCTAAAAAGAGCGGGCCTATGTCTGAACGGGCAAACGAATGAACCGAGGACACTATGCCGCTTCTGGTTATGAAAGTACCGAATATGGAGAGAAAAAAAGTGATTATAAGCAGGATCATGTTCCATTTCTTAAGCATCGCCTTTCTTTCCTGAATCATGACGGAGTGAAGAAACGCAGTTCCCGCAAGCCAAGGCATAAACGCGGCGTTCTCAACCGGGTCCCATGCCCAGTACCCTCCCCAGCCGAGTTCAAGATAGGCCCATCTCGCTCCAAGAAGAAGTCCCGCTGAGAGAAACATCCAGGAAAAAAGGGCGTATTTTCTGCAGTTCCTTATCCACTCGTCCCCCAGGCGTCCGCTGAGCAAAGCGGCTATGCCGAAGGCAAAAGGCACCGTAATACCCACGTATCCCACATAGAGAGTAATCGGATGAATCGCCATGTATCCGTTCTGAAGAATCGGGTTAAGCCCCCTCCCTTCCGCAACCGCTACGCCCAGTTTTTCGAAGGGATCCTCCACGTAGGCTATGAGAAAAAGAAAGAAAAGCGAAACAACGCATAAAACGGCGTTTACGTAAGGGTTCCCTCCCTTTTTTCTGCTTCTGAGCACCACGAAAGCCGCATACAGGGAAAGGATAAAACTCCAGAGAAGCAAGGAGCCCGCTTGGCCTGCCCAAAGAGCCGTCACCCTGTATATCACCGGGAGGTCGGTGCTCGTGTTTAGCGCTACGTACCTCAGTGAAAAATCAAGCGTCACAAGTTCATAGACAAGGCAGCATACCGCTACTAAGAGAAGGAAGGCAACCGAGACAAGACCGTTTCCGCCACTTTGAGCGAATGCGCGGCTCCCCGTTTTCGCGGCAACGGCGCAGGCAACAAGGCTGTAGATGGTGATAAAAAAAGAGAGAAGTATGGCTATACTTCCGAGATCAGCCATTGTTAACCTTCTTTTCTCTGGTAAGGGGCTTCTTCGGATTCATACTTGGTGGGGCACTTTGCAAGCAACAGGTCCGCCATAAAGACATTATCTGTGGAGAACTTGCCCTCAACGACCGCCTCAACCCCGTCTGTGAATATATCGGGAATTATACCGTCATACTCAACGTCGATTTTACCCCTGCCGTCCGCTATGGTAAACCGAAGCGAGTCGTCAAGCTCGTTTTTTATTGAACCGTGAACCACGGTTCCAGAAACCCTTACCTTTTGCCCGTAGATGTCCGGGACGTCCTCCAGCAGTTCGTCAACCGTTATGTAGTAGACCATGGAATCCTTCACCCCCGCGAAGACAAGCCAGGAAATCAAAGAAACTATCACCAAAAGAGGCAAAATGAATTTGAGCTTACTCTTCAACCTTCACCTCCAAGGCCGTCACCGCCCGAGAGCAGCTTTTTCCTTACCGAAGCCGACTTCGCATGCAGGTAGAGCACATAGGCGATAAGAGAGCCCCAGACCACTACGCTTGACCAGAGGAAATATTCCATCGCAGACTACCCCCCTCGCCCGCCCCGGGCGTAAAGCTGATTTTCCATGTTCATTATCCTTGTTCTCTCACCGAGGAGTAAAATGAAAAGAAGCGTAAATCCCAACAGGGTGACCAAAAGAGTGTGCATCATGGCGGGATCTATGCCACCTCCCCCCGGTCCGAAGACCACGGGCGATATGCCTCTTTTTATACGGGCCGAGACATAAACCACTGGAAGGTCCACGTAGGCAATTATGGCGAATATGGCCGAGTACCTGGCCTTTTTTCCGCGCCCGCCGGCGCCGGAGCGCAAAACCAGATAGACAGCGTAGAGAACCCAGAGGATAAATGTGGTCGTTAGCTGCGGGTCCCACGTCCACCAAGTTCCCCAGACCGGCTTTGCCCATATGCTCCCGGTGATAATCGTGAGGGTAAGAAGCAGCATGCCTATCTCGGCCGAGCAGTAAGCGAGAGTATCCCATTTCGCCGTCTCCTTCACCAGATAGCAGATGCTAGCCACGAAAACTACCGTAAACGCCACCGTAGCGGCCCAGACCGTACCCATGTGGAAATAGAAAATTCTCTGCACATGGCCCATAACAACCTCCGTAGGCGCGTAAAAAAGCGTCATCCAGGTAGCAAGAACCATGAGAGCAAATGTCAGAAAGAACAATATTTTTCGCATTTTTTTAAAAGAAAACGGGTCAGTCCCCGCTATCCTCAATAAGATACTCGAACAAAAGAGAGCATAAAAGGACGAAGATTATATCGAAGGAAACCAGTACCTGCAAAGAAAAAGCGTAATAACCGAAGGGTCTTCCCTCCAGTATTGAAGAGCATATTCCGACCGAAGTTATCACAACGGGTATTATGAGCGGAAAGACCAGCAGGGGAAGCATCATGTCGCGAAGCTTGGTATTAAGAGCCATCGAGGAAAAAAAAGTGCCAAGCGACACAAAGCCTATAGTTCCAAGAACCGTAACCCCCAAAAAAGGAAGTATCGCACCTGTCAGGGAGAGCGAGATCCCCTTTGCGTCGAAGAGGAAAAACAGAAAGAAAAGCGGGAGTATGAAAAGTTCCGAGAGCAAAACCATAACCACGTTTGAAAGCAGCTTTCCAAGATATATGTAGCTTCTGCTTACAGGGGTAAGAAGCAGAAACGCAAAGGCGTTATTTTCCTTTTCAAGCGAAAAAGATCTTCCAAGAGCCAGGAGCCCAGAAAAAATAAAGGTTATCCATACCACGGCCGAGACCGTCCGGAAATTAACATCCGAGCGGAATTCAAAAGCGACATTAAAAACCAGAAGAAGCAGAAGCGAGAATACAAACATGGTGGGGAATATCTGCTTTGAACGCCACTCCACCAGAAGATCCTTTCTGAATATAAGAAGTATCTTGCTCACTGTCCGCTCCCGCTTTCGACGCAAGACATATAGATATCCTGGAATTCATCGCGACCGGGCTTCTGCGCGGAGGCGTAAACCAGCTCCCCGTGGTCAAGAATCGCGACTTTATCGCACAGCGAAAGTCCCTCGTATATATTATGGGTCGTCATAACTACAGTTTTGTCCGTCTTCGCAGAACCCAGGATTGAGGTAAGAATGGCGGCTCCGCCGTAATCAAGCCCGCTGTACGGTTCGTCAAGAAAAAGTATCCGAGGGTCGTGAAGAAGCGTCCTGGCGATAGCGAGACGCTGGCGGGTTCCGAAAGAAAGCGTGCTTACAAGCGCGTCCTTCTTGGCGTAGAGACCTACCCTCTGAAGAATATCGGAACATCTCTCCCCAAGGTCCGCAACGTCATAGAAAGCCCCTATGAACTCCAGGTTCTCCCGGGCGGTAAGGTTTTCATAAAGCATCGTGTTATGAGAAATGAATCCTATCAGTTTTCTTATTCGCTGCTTTTCCCTGGAAACGTCAAAACCCGCTACAAGGGCCTCTCCGCCACCGGGCGTTATGAATGTTGCGAGAATGGAGAGCAATGTGGACTTGCCGGCGCCGTTGGGACCGAAAATCGTGAGGAATTCGCCTTCGCCGACGGCAAGATCAATCCCCCTCAGAACCGGGAAGAACCCGAACTGTTTCTCCAGCCCCTTGGTTTCTATCTCGCAGGCATCGCGCCGCATGTCACTTTCCTCTTCCAAGCAGTTTTTCATGACCGCCTATCTCTGAAATCCACTCCGAAAGTCCCGCCATTCCCTCCTCATAGCCGCATACCGGCTCATACCCCAGATCCCTTCTGGCTTTTTCTATGCTGTAGGTCCTGCTTTTCGAAAGAGCGGAAACACCAAAACGGGTAAGCACGGGCGGGGTCTCCGATCTCTTGAGTTCGAAGATTTTCTCAAGAAAAAACGCGACCGCGTACCCGAGGGTATAAGGTATGGTGATCCCCTGCTTCCATTCAATTCCTATTGATGCGAGCTGGTCGGAGACAAAACGGCGGTTATCAATCCGCGCCCCGTCGTTTACAAAGTATATGTTCCCCGCCCCGGCAGAAGACATCGCGGAGAGCACCGTGGCGTGAACAAGGTTAAGCACATGGCACGGAGAAACGATTTTCCTGTTAAAACCCATGTTAACCAGAAGTCCCTTAAGGCAGGCATCGGCTATTCTCGGAAGTATGACCGTGTCGCCAGCTCCCCAGACGTTTGACGGTCTTAATATGACGGTTTCCAAACCACCTCGTCCATTATATTCTTTCACAAGTTTTTCGGATAAAGCCTTGGTTTCATTATAGAAATTATGATGGCTTTTCGGATAGGGATAGGTCTCATCTATCTCCTCGAGGTTGACCGTTCCCAGAAAAGAAGCGTTCCAGATCACGGTGGAGGAACTCATGTAGATAAACCTTTTTACCCCGGCCTCGCGCGAGGAATTAAGAAGCGTCTCCGTAGCCTCAACGTTCTGCCTGAAGAAATCATCCCTCGGTCCCCAGTCAGAAACCTTTGAGGCAAGATGGAAAACGTAATCGCACCCTTCGGGAAAAAACCTAAGCGACTCGGAATCGCAAAGGTCCCCCTGAGCAAGCTCCACTCCCAGAGAGGACAATTTCGAAGTGTCGCTTGTTTCCCTTACGAGGCATTTTATTGAAAAACCCTCGCTTGTGAGTTTTTCGGCGAGCTTGGTGCCAATAAAACCCGTTGCCCCGGTTATCCCCGCTTTTAAGTTTCCGGAAGTTCCCATAAGACTATTTCTTGATTTCTTTTTCCCAGTCCGTTTTCCTGAACCTTTTTTTCGCCTCGACGTCTTTTTTCGAAGGAATAACCTTGCCGGGTTTCTTGGAAACAGGTTTTCTGGTCTTCGGTTTTTTTACTTTCTTTTCGGTCATCTCACACCTCTCCAGCCTCTTTACCGCTTACGGAGCCACACAGTATAATAATTAATGAGCAAAATCGAACAAATGACTGGGTCAGATAAATGAAATATCTTCACACAATGATAAGGGTCGGCGACCTTGAGAAGTCAATCGCTTTCTACACCGATGTCATTGGTCTTAAGTTTCACAGGAAAACCGATTACCCGGAAGGCCGTTTCACGCTTGCTTTTCTGGGTTACGGCGGCGACACGGAACCTTTCCTTGAACTCACGCATAACTGGGACACATCCCAATACGATCTTGGAGAGGGTTACGGCCACATGGCGTTCGGGGTAGAGGACATATACGCGACGTGCGAGAAGATAGAACAGGCCGGTGGGCGGGTAACCAGAGCCCCGGGGCCCATGAAACACGGAACCACCGTGATAGCTTTCGTCGAGGATCCCGATTCGTATAAAATCGAGCTTATACAGAGAAAGAACTGATTTCCTCAATCATTTTTTCTCTTTTTCCACCTGGCATCCAGATACTTCTTGAGATTCGCCTCCCTTCCCTTGTCCGTGGGCTCGTAGTAAACGCTGTCTTTTATCTCCTCGGGAAGAAAATCGTCCTCGACGAAATGATCTTCGTAGTCGTGGGCGTACTTGTAGCCCTTTTTGTAGCCGAGATCCTTCATGAGTTCAGTGGGAGCGTTTCTCAGGTGAAGAGGAACCTGCAGGCCGGGATTCTTTCTTACGTCTTTTTCCGCCCGCCTTATAGCCTTGTACGCGGCGTTACTCTTGGGACAGCTGGCAAGATAAGTGGTGACCTGGGAGAGAATTATGCTGCTCTCAGGCATCCCCACGTAATTGACCGCCGTGAAACAGTCGGTCGCCAAGGTAAGCGCGTAGGGCTCGGCGTTTCCAATGTCCTCTGAAGCAAGTATCACAAGACGCCTAGCGATGAACTTCGGATCCTCTCCCGCCTCGAGCATTCTCGCCAGATAGTAGACCGCCGCGTCGGGGTCACTTCCCCTCACGCTTTTTATGAAAGCGGAAATCGTATTGTAGTGCTCCTCTCCCGCCCTGTCGTACAGAAGGCCAGTTCTCTGGAAAATTTCCTTTACCAGATCGGTATCAATCTCAGAAAGTTCCTTTGAACGAAGAAGAGAAGAACCAATCTCGAGGGCGTTTAGCATAACCCTGGCGTCTCCGCCGCAAAGCGCTATGAGTTCGGCTCGAGCCTCGACCGAAATGCTGGTGCCTGCAAGAAGTTCGTCCCCGGAGAAAACTTTTTCGAGTATGTGATCAAGCTCCTGCGCGGAAAGCGGGTTAAGAACATAAACCTGGCAGCGGGAAAGAAGAGGACTTATGACCTCAAACGAAGGGTTCTCGGTGGTAGCCCCTATAAGTATCAGAACCCCTTCCTCGACGCTTTTTAGAAGCGCCGCCTGCTGTGCCTTGTTGAATCTGTGTATCTCATCGATGAAAAGTACGGTCTTGCGCCCGGAGTAAAGAGCGTCTTTCGCGGCTGCGACAATATCCCTAAGTTCCTTTACTCCGGAGGAAATTGCGTTTATCTGCACGAATCTGGTGCCTGCTCTGCCCGCGATAAGTCTTGAAAGAGTCGTTTTGCCCGTTCCCGGGGGACCCCAGAATATCATGGAATGCGCTCCCCCGGCCTCAAGCGTTTTTGTCACAAGCCCATCTGGCCCTATCAGATGCTCCTGGCCTACCATCTGTTCTATGCTCTCGGGCCTCATTCTCTCGGGAAGAGGAAGAGATTTTTTTTGAGGTCTGAAAAGACCGGGGTCATCAGGGTTCAAGTCCGTCTCCTGTCTTCAAATTCTCACTTTCTATAAAGATTAGAGCTTAAAGGCTTAGAAATCAATCAGAAGAACTTCCGCCTCCTATCACCGGTTTTGGAAAAGAAGGCCGTTTGGTTATAATCAGCCCATCATGGATATAGAACTTCTAAAGAAGCTGTGCGACACTCCCGGAATACCCGGGGATGAGGGCAAGGTGAAGGCGATTCTGCTTGAGGAGATAGGAAAATACTCAAAAGATGTCACCGAAGACGTTTTGGGAAACGTAATTGCCCGTATCCCGGGAGACGGTACCACTCTTGTTCTTGACGCCCACATGGATGAGGTGGGATTCATGGTCCACCATATAGACAGCAGGGGGTTCTTGAGAGTGACCCCGCTCGGGGGAATGGACGCCAGGGTTTTTTACGGACAGCGCCTCGTGGTATGGGGCAAAAAGCCCTTAAAAGGTGTGGTGGCGGCGATTCCTCCCCACGTGACTAGGGCCAGCGGAGGCGCCAAAGAGGTTCCCGAGATCGAAGATTGCGCAATTGATCTTGGACTCAGCGTAGACAAAGTCACTGATCTCGTAAAAATAGGAGATGTGGTGTCATTTGACACCACGCTTGAAGAAACGGAGGACTCCGTAATCTCCAAGGCCCTTGATGACAGGATGGGTCTTTTTGTAATAATCGAGGCTCTTCGAAAGACCCCGAATCCGGGCTGCGATCTCATAGTCACCTTTACGGTGCAGGAAGAAGTCGGGCTTCGCGGGGCGCGGGTTATAACGCCGGTTTACGAGCCGGACTTCGCCGTCGCGCTTGAAGGCACGGTAGCAATGGACATACCGGGAGTCTCGGAGAGCAAATCCTTTGCTAATATCGGCAAGGGACCCGAGATCAGGCTTTCCGACAGGTATCTGGTGGCACACAGGCCATTTAGCTTTTTTATAAAGGAACTCGCCGAGAAAAACGAAATCCCCTGCCAGGTAACGGTAAAAAAAGCGGGCAGCACAAACGCGACCGCCATGCAGGTCACCGGAAAGGGAACCAGAGCGGCCGTCCTGTCGGTCCCGACAAGGTATCTTCACAGCCCGAGTTCCCTTGCCTATAAAAACGATATCTCCCACACAATAGATCTGGTGTCATGCCTGCTCAGGGACATAGGGAAGTTCAGTCTATCAAATGAGCACCAAGGTGCTCAGCAGCAATAATGGAAGAACTGCTCCGCGTATTTGAAGAAATCACCAGGGAAAATTTTCCCGAACTTGATCTTGAAAAATTCCTCCCAGCGCTTCGCGAGGAAATAAAAAGGAAAAAATACGATCTCCAGGACGAAACCCTGCTCGAGACGGCCCTTCGGGACGACAGAAAAACCTTCAAAGATTCCTTCCTGGAGATGCTTGAAGAGAAAGCGGCGCGTGAAGACGGCGGGAAAGCTTTTTTTCTCTCGGACGAAGGCCAAAGTGAGACAATCTCAATCCTCATGACCAACGTCGAGCACACGATTGACTACTATTACAACACGATAATAGGAAAACACTTCTCAGCAAGTTAGGCGTGAGTGTTTCTTCGCTTCGCCTTTTCCTGAAGTAACTTTTAAGAATTCCGGATTCCCAGGGTTGTGAGTCCTTTTTGAAAAAGCTGATTAAAGAGCCAATAGCTCCTATTGGTCATTCACAACTCGCTTGCCTGTCCAGCGAAAACAGGGGAACCGCATTCGTGTTGGAAATCAGCAGTTCTTCATGACTGAAGGAGTAGTCCTTGGCATAGTCAACGCAAATGAAATGCTGCCCGATACGATGCGAGCATTGGGTCGGAAGCTTGGAAAGGTCGAAAGAACCGCTATATCCACTGAGAAGTTCGCCGTCAACGAACGTCGCGATGACATCCGATACCTTTGATGAAACCATGTCGCCGAACGGGTCATTGGTTCGCTTCCGGAATATCATAATATCCGCCGCGAGACCTTGCTCCAGCTTGCCGGTCAGTTTCTCTACGTCCAGCGAGTACGCTGCGTGCTCCGTAGCCATACGCCAGTAGTCGCTTTCCGACAGATGATCATCCCATTGTGTGTTGTCAATATGGTCAGCACAGCGAAATTCCTCAAGAAGATTGTAGGAACCCGAGTATGACCAATCTGTACTGATCGCGACTCGGGCGCCGGCCCGCAGCGCGTTCGGAATATCCACGGTGGTCCCGTAAAGAACCACGTTCGACCTCGGCGACCAGATAAGAGTCACGTCGAGGTCCTTTAGCCGCTCGATGTCTGACCGGCTCAATCCCACTCCGTGGATAAGGGAGTAACGCCGCTCCGGGTTCTTTGAGACGTAATCCAGATAAAACTTCCCTTCAATTTGCGCCGTGCAGTTTGTTCCCTCCGCAATGTGTGGTACATAAGGCGGTTTGTCCTCAAACTCAAGAAAATGGCTGCGGGGATCGCGGGACTCGTTTGGTGCTAATGGGCAAGAAAACCCGCTGAGTTCCTCGGTAGCGTCAAAACCGTAGGGAAACGTCTCCATCTCAGCAAGATAGAAGTACCTTTCTTCGTCTCCGGGGCGACCACCTGCATTTTTGACGAGTCCCTCAATGCCGCCTGAACCGGCTATCGTGGTGGTACCGGACAGAAGGTGACGGAGCTCTATCCAGAATTTCTGGACATCTTCCTCAACCCTCTCAAACTCGACCTTATAGTACTCCGGGCCGGCTACGCCCCGCCATTGATCACGGTGTGAATACACGGGACGCGTCATCGGGTCCGGAAATCCTCCGCTCCAATCCGGGTGTTCGTGCGGATTTATCAAGCCAGGCGAAATGTACGAACTGCTGCAATCAAATACCGAGGCATTGGGAGCTTTTGATTTTATGGCGTTTATCTTGCCAATATCAAGAATGTGTCCGTCGCGCACGAGGATTGCACCGTATTCTGATCCGCTGGCATCTCTAATCAGATTCCCTATGATAATTGTCTCATCAGATTGACGGATAGAAACGTCGCAACGTTGCGGATTAACGGAAGAACATCCAGAAAGCGCAAAAAGAATCAAGACCTGGATTGCTACGAGTACTGCCTTCACAGGTTCTTGCTTAATGGGATTAATTTGTCTGTATTTCATCAATGGAGAACAACCAGTAGGCGCTATTTTACCAATTTCTCTTTTTGATAACAACTCGATCCGGCAAGATCTGTGACATGAAAGAAATTGGAATTACGAAATCGACCGGACAAACATGGCATCGGTTGAAAGTGCAGTCCCATCCCTTATGAGCCCTCCCCGCAATCCAAGGTTGGATTAAGCGCGAAGGATGCCTTGCTTTAGACGGATATGCGGCGGGTGTGTTAATTTATTGGTGGAATTCTGCCCATCTCTCCTATCCACTTTCCGCTAATTTCCTTTACAGAAACACACTCTCTAAAGAAGAGATAAAGAAAGTAGAACGCACTTGCAGCGAAATCAAACTTCGTGTGGGACGACTCGAAAAAGTTCTAGGAAACGCCCAGAAGGCATTTCCAAAGATTGGTCAACTACTTCTTCTTGCGCCTTCTGCTCATCGCCACGTATTTTCTATTATCTTCCCCCAGATAAACCTGCCTGGGC
The DNA here is from genome assembly GCA_009840385.1 of Candidatus Dadabacteria bacterium. Taxonomy (NCBI): domain Bacteria; kingdom Pseudomonadati; phylum Thermodesulfobacteriota; class Candidatus Dadabacteria; species Candidatus Dadabacteria bacterium. The sequence goes on along the minus strand of VXNX01000006.1, from coordinate 1,740 downwards.
CTCGCAATCCTGGTTTCTGGATCGTTCAGCAGCTCAAGCCACTGGGCAAGCCATCCGGCCATTCTCGCTATTGCAAAAAGGACGGTAAACATGCTCGTAGGAAGACCTATGCTCTGGTATATGAGTCCAGAGTAGAAGTCAACGTTCGGATAAAGCCTTCTTCTTACGAAATAGTCGTCTTCAAGGGCTATTCTTTCAAGCTCTAGAGCTATGTCAAGCAGAGGATTCTTCCCGGTGACTTCAAACACGTCGTGGGCTATATCCTTTATTATCGCCGCTCTCGGGTCGTAAGCCTTGTACACCCTGTGTCCGAAGCCCATGAGCCTGAATTCTCCTTTCTTGGCCCTTTCTATGTACTGCGGAATTTTGTCAATTGAACCTATGTCGGCAAGCATTTCAAGCACTGCCTCGTTCGCTCCGCCGTGAAGAGGACCGTACAGGGCGGCAATCGCCGCGGCCGCCGCAGAGTAAGGATCCGGATGTGAGCTTGCGACGTTTCTCATCGCGCTTGCGCTGCAGTTCTGCTCGTGGTCGGCATGGAGGATGAAGAGAACATCTATAGCCTTTTCTATCGCCGGATTCGGCTCATACTTGGCCTCGGTCATCTTGAACATCATTGAGAGGAAATTCCCGGCGTAGCTGAGTTCGTTGTCGGGGTATACGTATGGAAGACCCATGATATGCCTGTAGGAGAATCCTGCTATGGTCGGCGTCTTCGCTATAAGTCTTCTCATCTCAATTTTCTGCACGTCGGTATCGAATATGTCCTTTGCATCCGGATAGAAGGTTGAAAGGGCCCCGACGGTCGCAAGAAGCATGCCCATCGGATGCGCGTCGTAGCGGAATCCATCCATGAGCTTCCTTATGTTTTCATGCACGTAGGTGTGATGCGTTATGTCGTGAACCCAGCTATCGTATTCCGATTTGTTAGGCAACTCACCGTGAATAAGGAGATAGGCGACTTCGAGAAAGTTGCTTTTTTTCGCCAGCTCTTCTATCGGGTATCCCCTGTATCTCAGGATTCCCTTTTCTCCGTCAATGAAGGTAACCCTGCTTTTGCACGAAGCGGTATTCCCGAAAGCGGGGTCGTAACTCATCATGCCAAAGTCTTCGTCCTTAACCCTTATCTGGCGAAGGTCAGTGGCTTTTATGGTGTCGTTTTCTATAGGCAGTTCGTACGTTTTACCTGTTCTGTTGTCCGTCACGGACAAAGTATTTTTCGCCATTTGCTAATCTCCTCGCAATAGTGAAGTTGTTTAAATCAAGTTACCGGCTGAATCGTATTCCCGCATGTGAACCACCCTGGTTTTCACCCAAATCCTCACCCTCAATCCAACCGATCAAGGTGATTGTAACAGATTTTTTAACTAAACGCAAAACGGCTTAACCAAACTCTACAATACTGATTGGAACAGGGGTAAAACAGGAAATGAAAATAAGCAACGAGAGAAAAGCAAGCTTCTTTCTTCCCGAACCGATCTCGGTATCACTTGAGAGTGTCGGCGGATGGGACGTTCCGAGCAGCAGAAGCAGTATCGCCCAGAAAAGCCAGCCGACCCAGCCCTCAAACATAAGCCATTCAGGAAGACTGCCCAGCATCCATAAGCCCAGATAATCCGCAAACTCCACCAGAGGCGCCGTTCCCACTCCCATTATTACAAGAAAAAGAACCGTGGCAACCGATATAGTTTTATGCCACTCTGCAGGGAAGACGCAGTATACGATATGCCCTCCGTCGAG